>NZ_JBHWZJ010000042.1:0-32968 GCF_042728415.1 Streptomyces sp. NPDC060198
GTGCCGGGCAGCGGTGCGGGCGGGTCAGCGCTTGTGGTGGGAGTCCGCGACCGTGACCTCGACGCGCTGGAACTCCTTCAGCTCGCTGTAGCCGGTGGTCGCCATCGACCGGCGGAGCGCGCCGAACATGTTCATCGAGCCGTCGGGGGTGCGGGCACGGGCGGCGCTCGGTGGTACGGGCCGTCAGAGGTCCACGCTGTCGCGGAGCTTCGTCGGGGTCAGGAAGGACGCCGCCGCGACACCGACGACGGCGATGCACGCGGCGATGAGGAAGATGTGGCCGGTCGCGTCGCCGTACGCGGCGCGGACCACCTCCTGGATCTGCGGCGGCATCGCCTTCAGGTTGAGCGTCGAGCCGCCCGAGGAGGAGGCGGCCGGATCGATGCCGAGCTTCTTCAGCCCGTCGGTGATCTTCGTGCTGACCTGGCTGGCGAGCACCGCGCCGAGCACCGAGACGCCCATGGTGCCGCCGAGCGACCGGAAGAAGGTGATGGCACCGCTGGCCGCGCCGAGTTCCCTGAGCGGGACGGTGTTCTGGAGCACCAGCACGAGGTTCTGCATCGACATGCCGACACCGGCGCCGACCGCGAACATGCCCACCCCGACGAGGACCAGGCTCGTCGTGTGGTCGATGGTCGACAGCCCGAGGAAGCCGAGGGTGAGCACGACGACACCGGTGAGGATGAACGGCTTGACCTTGCCGGTGCGCGAGACGAGGCGGCCCGCGACGGTGGAGGAGACCAGCACGCCGAACATCAGCGGGATGGTGAGCAGCCCGGACTGGATCGGCGAGTAGCCGCGTCCGATCTGGAAGTACTGGCCGAGGAAGACGGCCCCGCCGAACATGGCCATGCCGACCGAGAGGCTCGCGACGATGGCGAGCGCGGGGTCCCGGCGGCGGACGACGTGGAGCGGGACGACCGGTTCCTTCACCCGTGCTTCGACGAAGACGGCCGCACCGAGGATCAGCAGGCTGCCGGCGACCATCGCGCCGGACGGCCAGGAGATCCAGTCGAAGTCGTCGCCGACGAAGGTGACCCAGAGCAGCAGGAGGCTGACGCCGGCGGCTATCAGGGAGGCGCCGAGGTAGTCGACCTTGGCGTCGGGGCGGCGGGTCTCCACCAGGTGCAGGGTGCGGGCGAGCATCACGAAGGCGACCAGCGTGAAGGGCACCGCGATGAAGAAGCACCAACGCCAGCCGAGCCACGAGGTGTCGGTGATGAACCCGCCGAGCAGCGGGCCGCCGACGGTGGCGACGGCCATGACCCCGCCGAGGTAACCGTTGTACCGGCCGCGCTCCTTGGGGCTGATCATCGCGCCGATGATCACCTGGACGAGCACCTGCACCGCGCCCATGCCGAGGCCCTGGATGACCCGGAAGGCGATCAACTGACCGGTGGACTGGGCGAATCCGCAGGCGACGGAGGAGACGACGAAGAGGCAGATGGCCGTCTGCAGCAGCAGCTTCTTGCTGAAGAGGTCGGCGAGCTTGCCCCAGATCGGGGTGGACGCCGTGGACGCCAGCAGGGTGGCGGTGACCACCCATGTGTACTGGGACTGCGTGCCGTTGAGGGCTCCGATGATCTGCGGGAGCGCCACCGAGACGACGGTGCTGCTGGTCAGGGCGACGAAGAGCACGAGAAGCAGACCGCTCAGCGCCCGCAGCACCTCGCGGTGCGTCATCGGTACGGCTTCGGTCGGCGTGGCCGTTTCTGCGCTCACGCGCAACCTCCGGAGTTGTGTGAGGGCTGAGCGGGTCCGGCGGCGCGACTCGCGGCGGGCCGCTCGCGTGCCGGGCCCGACTCCGTTGAGCACCGGTCGCGTTGCGCGTCACACGGCACGAGCACCCGGGGCGCGCGGCAGGCCGGCGGACACCGGGGCGCACGCACCCGAAAGCACGGAACACGGGCCCGATCAAGAGATGACAGGAACACTTCACCATACATGCATCACGGGAAATTTTGCCGGATGCGCAACGATCAACGGCCAAGAGAGAATGGCCGGATGGAGAACTCTGTGGGACTGCGGGAGCGCAAGAAGGAAGCCACCCGCCAAGCGGTGCACGAGGCGACTCTGCACCTCACCGTCGAGCACGGCTTCGACCACGTCACGGTGGAAGCGGTCGCGGACGCGGCCGGCATCTCGCGCAGAACCTTCTCCAACTACTTCACCAACAAGGAGGACGCCCTCCTCTACGGGGAAGAGCGGCAGATACGAGAACTCGTCCGCCTCGTGCGCGACCGCCCCGCCGGTGAACCCGCCTGGGCCGCGCTGCGCGGGGCGATGGTGGAGTTCACCTCACAGATACCGCCCCTGGAACGGGACTGGGCCGTGCGCACCCGCCTCGCTCTGCGCCATCCCTCGCTGCTCGCACGTCAGTTGGCCAATCACGCGGGGATGGAACGCGATCTGGCCGAGACCGTCGCCGACCGCCCCGGCCCCACCGGCCACCCGGTCCGCCCCCTGATCCTCGCGGCGGGCTTCCTCGCCTCCCTGCGGATCGCCATGCGTACCTGGATCGAGGAGGCCCCGGACCGCGAGCCGGCCGAGCTGATCGCGGAGGTCATGGACGAGATGGGGCGCGGCTTCGAGTAGGCGGTGTGCGGGGCTCACCGCGCCTGCGACGCACGCGCGCGGGCGCTCCGGTCCAGGGTCAGCAGTACGGTGTTGACCGCCACCACGGCGGTGTACGACAGCGCCGCCCCGGAGCCGTCGAGGTCGTACAGCGCGGCCACCGCGCACGCGAAGACCAGCATCTTGACCCCCACCACCCCCGCGACCGGCAGGGCGTACCGCGCCTTGGGCGAGGCGAACATCCCCCACACCGTCGCCGCGACACCCGGGACGGCCACGGCGAGGAGCACGCGCAGCGCCGTGTTCTCCGAGGCGTGCCACCCCCAGCGGGCGAACGCGACGAGGGCGACGACCTCGACCAGGAACGCCAGCAGTTCGTTGACCGCGCGCAGAGGGGCGGGGAGTCTCATCCGGTGGGCCTTCCGTCGGAAAGGGGCGAGTGTCGGAGGGGAGGACTTCTCGGGCGGGGGCGGGGTTGTCCGGACGGGGCCCCGGGGCCGACGGTGAAGCCGACGCCGGCCCGGGGCCCCGTCGGGGCACCTGGCCGACGCCGGTCAGCCCGGGTTACGCCACGTCACGGGTCAGTAGTGCCACCGGTTCCTGCCGGACGAGAGGCTGCAGGTGATCGCCCGCCCGGCCGCGTCCGTGGTGGTCGCACCCACGTCGCTGCTCCGGCAGAACTGCCCCGCCCGGTAGCAGTTGCCCGCGTTGGACCGGATGCTGCACGTCGTCGTCTTCGTCGCGCCGCCGCTGGTGGACGTGCTCCCGCCCGAACCGCTGCTGCCACCGCTCTTCGACGTACTTCCGCCCGAGCCGCTGCCGCCACTGGACGAGGAGGACCCGCCGCTGGTGGACGTACTGCCGGACGACGCGCTCGGCGGGTTCGAGCAGGACTCGCCCACCCCCACGATCGTGAACGCGAGCTTGGTGGAGGTGGCGTACGTTCCGGCGGACGGACTCTGCGTGCACACCTTCCAGTTGGAGGTGTGCACCACGGAACGGTGCAGTTCGCTCGCGTCCGCGTACGTCACCGACCCGACGTGGTGGGCGCGGGCGTCCGCCACGGCCTTGGCAAGGTTCCATCCGCCGTAACCGCCCACCGTCGCCTTGACGACCGGCTTCTCCGAAGGAGTCGCGGACGGCGACGGCGAGGCCGTGGCGGTCGGTGACTCCGAAGCGGACGCGGACGCGCTCGGAGAAGCCGTGGCCGAAGCCGTGGGAAGCGTGCTCACCGTGGCCGAAGCCGTGTCCTGATCCCCGTCCGAGCACCCCGCGAGACCCACGGCGAGGGCCACCAGCCCGACCACCAGGCCTCCGTAGGCCCGGCGGCCCTTCCTCATGTCGTTCTCCATGCCCTGGGCACCGTTCGATCCTGACGATCTCGGCGCATACCGAAGAGACATGCCACCCCCCTGGGTTCTCGTTCTCGGCAGGTGGCGCGACCGGGCAATCGGCGTGTGCCGCGCCGGATGCGCGTCGAAACCCGACGCGGCGCCACTGCGGAGGCCAGACTAGAGGAGATAGAGAGGATTGTATGAGGGTCTTGTGAAATTCATTTCGTCGCCGTACGACCTGGCCCCCGCCCCCGCCCTCACCCTCGCCCTCGCCCTCGCCCTCGCCCTCGCCCTCGCGGAGCCTTTTCTCCGCTCGGTCCGTGCCCCTCGACCGGGCAGCGCGGTCGGGGCCTCTCGCGTCCGGCCGCCCCTCACCGGAAGGTACGGGTTCAGCGTCTGTGCAGATACCAGCGAATGGGCAGCCAGCAGGAGCACACACCCGAGAACGCGAACAAGTAGACGCTGTGCGAGGCGTATCCGGCGCGATGGACCAGGACGGCGGAGCCTACGACCCCCAGGACGACCACGAGGATGCAGAGGTTCTCCCAGCCGCGCGTTCCGCTTTCCGCCGCCACTCGCGCCTCGAAATCCTGGCGGCCCATGTGCTCGTACCGACGAGCGGTCGCCGTGGCCTCGGAGGTTTCCCGAGGGTGGCGTTCGGGCGAGGGCTCGGATCGTCGGCGCCGCCCGGGCAGCCGGGGCAGCCGGACTTGAGTGAACAGCTCCCCGACGGCGTAGAGGACGTCGGCTGCCACGGAAAGCAGGCGCCGCCACCGGGGAATCGGTTCCGGCGGGACCTGTTCCTCGGAGATCGGGTCCGGCGGAACCGGGTCCGGGGGTGTGGAAGCCGGGGGGCTGCCTGCCATGTTTCGGGTCCCTTCACTTCGTGAGGGCGAAGGTCGCGGCCAGCAGCCCGGCCACCGACTGCATCAGCACGACATGCTCGGCGGTCAGATCGGTTTCCAGGGGGGCGTCGACTATGAGGACGCCGTATTCTTCGCTGCCGGCGGCGACGGGTACGGCGATGACGGACTTGTACGTCGTACTGAACGGATCGATGCGGCTCACGTATCCGGTGGCCGACCCCACGTGGAAGGGGGTTCTTCTCTCCAGGATGTCGTGCAGAAGATGGGATCCCGCTGCCCCGTCGATGGTCGCCCGAGGGCCGGGGGACGCACCGGCCCAATCGTCCAGCTTGAACTCGTGCGCGGTTCTGGGCGCCTCCAGCCGGTAGTAGGAGCAGCGAGCCCTGGGAAGCCCCGAGCTGGGATCGGGATCGGCCGTGAGCACCGCCGCACCGGTGAGTACCGATGTCCTCACGGTCGTCCACTGCGCGGTCTGAGCGGTGGCCAGCGCGGCGGGCGCGGCGGCGCCGGTGCCGGCGAAGGCAGCCGCGTACTGCTGCGCCAGCTCACCGAGCGCCGTCGACAGCGGCTGGAGGGTGCTGTTGTAGGTGACACCCAGCGTGCGCGCGGCGCGGGCCACCTGCTGGCGCGCCTTCTCCTTCTCCCGCTCATTGAGCGCCGCGTCGGCGGCGGTCACGAGGACGACGACAAAGGCCGCGAGACTGCCGAGCTGCAGCATGAGTTCTTTGTCTTTGAAGTTCTCTTCGCCGGCTTTCACCGATGTGGCGAACACGACGGCACCGAGGAAGCTGGAGAAGACGAGAAGCAGCGCCTTGGTCGCGTACCTGGTCAGCCATGACTTCATCGACCCTCCGTACACCATGCGGTCTCACCGGCCGCCCGCTGACCGGTGGAGCGCGCAGAGCGCTGAACCGTGCAGAGCCAGGTTACTCAACAGCGCATCCTAGCTTGCCGGTTGGGGCCGCGATGGGCAGAACCTCCCACTTCTGTCGTCCTGGCCGGACGGCCCACGAACAGCCCGGGCCCGGTCGTGGCAGCGGGCGGACCGCGTCCGAAGTGGACCGCGACCCGCCCGCGTCTTCACACTGCCTGAAGCTCCGACCAGCCCCTACAGCACCGGCAGCAGCGCCTTCCGCTCGAACGCGGTGACCTCGCTGCGGTACTCCTCCCATTCGCGCTTCTTGTTGCGGAGGAAGAAGTCGAAGACGTGCTCGCCCAGCGTCTCCGCGACGAGTTCGCTCTTCTCCATCAGGGAGATGGCCTCGCCGAGGTTCTGCGGGAGGGGCTCGATGCCCATCGCGCGGCGCTCGGAGTCGGAGAGGGCCCAGACGTCGTCGTCGGCGCCGGCCGGGAGTTCGTAGCCCTCCTCGATGCCCTTGAGGCCCGCCGCGAGCAGCACCGCGTAGGTGAGGTACGGGTTGGCGCCGGAGTCGATGGAGCGGACCTCGACGCGGGCGGAGCCGTTCTTGCCGGGCTTGTACATCGGGACCCGGATGAGGGCGGAGCGGTTGTTGTGGCCCCAGCAGATGTACGAGGGAGCCTCGCCGCCGGCACCGGCGCTGCGGGCGGAACCGCCCCAGATGCGCTTGTAGGAGTTGACCCACTGGTTGGTGACGGCCGAGATCTCGGCGGCGTGGCGCAGCAGGCCGGCGATGAAGGAGCGGCCGACCTTGGAGAGCTGGTACTCGGCGCCGGACTCGTAGAAGGCGTTGCGGTCGCCCTCGAAGAGGGAGAGGTGGGTGTGCATGCCGGAGCCCGGGTACTCCGAGAACGGCTTCGGCATGAAGGTGGCCTGTACGCCCTGCTCCAGCGCGACCTGCTTCATGACCAGGCGGAAGGTCATGATGTTGTCGGCCGTGGAGAGCGCGTCGGCGTACCGCAGGTCGATCTCCTGCTGGCCGGGGGCGCCCTCGTGGTGGCTGAACTCGACGGAGATGCCCATCGATTCGAGCATGGTGATCGCCTGGCGGCGGAAGTCCATGCCGACGTTCTGCGGGGTGTGGTCGAAGTAGCCGGAGCTGTCGGCCGGGGTGGGCCGGGTGCCGTCGACCGGCTTGTCCTTTAGCAGGAAGAACTCGATCTCGGGGTGGGTGTAGAAGGTGAAGCCGAGGTCGGAGGTCTTGGCGAGGATGCGCTTGAGGACGAAGCGGGGGTCCGCGAAGGACGGCGATCCGTCCGGCATCAGGATGTCGCAGAACATGCGGGCGGTGCCGGGGGCCTCCGCGCGCCAGGGCAGGATCTGGAAGGTGCCCGGGTCCGGCTTCGCGATCATGTCCGATTCGTATACGCGGGCGAAGCCCTCGATCGCCGAACCGTCGAAGCCGATGCCCTCGTCGAAGGCTTGTTCCAGCTCGGCCGGAGCCACGGCGACGGACTTGAGGAACCCGAGGACATCGGTGAACCACAGTCGTACGAACCGGATGTCACGTTCCTCAAGCGTCCTGAGGACGAATTCCTGCTGCTTGTCCATAGCCACATCCTTGCAGTTCAGACGGTCCGCGCACCACCGCCCGGGGTAGGGGAGTCACTCCAGTATCACGACCCGGGATTTCACCCAGATTACGCACACGGTGTGAGAGAGAGCACGCGGCCACCCACTACGATCGACGGCCCCGATGTGCTGGGGCACGGACGCATGCGCGACCGACTCTCGCACAGGGGTTCTTTCCGACTCGTCCGCTCCCTCCCGACTCCTCCCAGAAGGACTCGACGCCATGAGCCTTTCCCCGCAGCCTCCCCAGATCCAGACTCCCCCGGCCCCGCTCCCCGAGCGGCGCCGCGTGGGGCGCGGCAGGGCTCTGGCCATAGCGGTCGGCGTGGCCGTCGTCGCAGGTCTGGTGGGGTTCGGCGGCTCCGGAGTGCTGGACGGTCCGGCCTCGCGGGCCGGTCTCGTGTCCACCGCCGCGGCGGACTCCAAGCCGGGCGGAGCCGATCCCGCACGGGCGGCCGGTACGGCGTCGGCCCCCGCGATCGAGGGCGAGAAGTCCTGGGACACGAGCAAGCTCACCCGTAACCACGTGACCCACGAGGTCCACTACCCGATGACGCCTCCGGTGGGCGGGGACCACGACCCGACCTGGATGGACTGCGACGGCGACGTATACGAAACGCCGCTCGCCGACGTGAACGCCGTGCACTCCCTGGAGCACGGCGCGGTGTGGATCACGTACAACGGCGACGCGTCCGCCGACGCGGTGCGCCGGCTCGCCACCCGGGTCACGGCGACCCCGTACACGCTGCTCAGCCCCTACCCCGGCCAGTCGGGCACCATCACGCTCAGCGCGTGGGGGAAGCAGCTCACGGTGGAGGAACCCGACGACGAGCGGGTGGGCAGGTTCCTCGCCGCGTACGTCCAGGGCCCGCAGACCCCGGAGCCCGGCGCGCCGTGCACCGGCGGACTGGCGGTTCCCCGATGACCGGCGGTACGGGGCGCGGGGCGCGCCCGCGCTGGGTGGCGGCCGGGGTGCTGGTGCTCGCGGCGCTGGTCGGAGGCGGTACGGCAGCGGTCGTGACCGCCCGGTCCGACGGCAGGGAGGCCGGGCACGGGCCGGCGCAGGGATACGGGCAGGGCTCCGGCCCGGGAGAGGGGCTCCCGGCCGTGGACTCGGCGGACGCCGGGTTCGCGCAGGACATGGCCGTCCACCACGAGCAGGCGGTGGAGATGTCCTTCGTGGTGCGGGACGGTACGCACGACCAGGACGTGCGCCGACTCGCGTACGACATCGCCCACACCCAGTCCAACCAGCGCGGGATGCTGCTCGGCTGGCTCGACCTGTGGGGGCTGCCGAAGATCGCCACGACCGGAGCGCCCATGGCGTGGATGGGAGCGGAGAAGGGCGCTGACCACACGGGCGCCATGGCCGGCATGGACCACACGGACGGCATGGGCCACGGCCCGGACCGGTCCGGGGCGGGTGCCACGATGACCGGCATGGCCACGGCCGCGGAGCTGAAGCGGCTCGGTGCGGCGCGGGGCCGGGACGCGGAGGTTCTCTTCCTCCAGCTGATGACCGACCACCACAAGGGCGGCATCGCCATGGCCCGCGCGTGCGCGGAACGCTGCGCGGTGCCGGCCGAGCGGCGGCTGGCGCAGGGCATGGCGGACGCCCAGCGGTCAGAACTGGACCTGATGGCGGACCTGCTGGCCGAGCGGGGTGCACGCCCCCGCGCCTGAGCGCCTCAGCCGTCCGCGAAGCCGCCGTCGCCTGCCCGCCCCGCATGCCCGGGCGGGTGACGGCAGCCTCGGGGTGTCCCGCCCAGAGCTTTCCACCCTCACTCGAATGGGTGATTTAGGTCGGCGGCGGGGCGTGCGCCCGAGGACGATGGAGGATGGACTCGGGGCCGTACGGGGGTGTGCTCAGGCACGGATCAGCCCAGGAGGAACCCCATGACCACGGCGAAGGACATCATGCATCCCGGTGCCACCTGGATTCCGGCGCACGAGACACTCGACCGCGCCGCCCAGATGATGCGCGATCACGGGGTGGGTTCGCTCCCCGTCTCGGCGGAGGGCGCCGAGGACCGGATGGTCGGGATCATCACCGACCGGGACATCGTGGTCGGCTGTGTGGCGAGCGGCCACGATCCGGCGGCGACGACGGCGGGGGACCTCTGCCACGGGACACCGCGCTGGATCGACTCGGGGGCCGGGGTGGACGAGGTGCTGGAGGAGATGCGGGCACACCGCATCCGGCGGCTCCCGGTGGTCGAGAACAAGAAGCTGATCGGCATGATCAGCGAGGCCGACCTGGCACAGCACCTCAGTGAGGAGCAGATCGCCGACTGGGCGGGCCAGGTGTACGCCCGGGGCTGACCAGCCCCACGTCGGTCGCCCACACCCCGCCAACAGGCTTCCGGGGGAACGGAATCACCGCCCTCCCAGACATCGTGTCAGAGAGACGATTACACTGCGGGGGTGCCTCAACTACGCCTCGCCCTCAACCAGATCGACTCGACGGTCGGCGATCTCGTCGGCAACGCCGAGGCGATCGTCCGCTGGACCCGGCACGCCGACGAGCTGGGCGCCCACCTCGTCGCGTTCCCCGAGATGGTGCTGACCGGCTATCCCGTGGAGGACTTGGCCCTGCGGTCGTCCTTCGTCGAAGCCTCGCGAGCGGCGCTGCGCGCGCTCGCCGCACGGCTCGACGCGGAGGGCCTCGGCGAACTGCCGGTGGTCGTCGGTTACCTCGGCCGCTCCGAGCACGCCGCTCCCCGGTACGGGCAGCCCGCGGGTTCGCCGCGCAACGCGGCGGCGGTGCTGCACCGGGGGCGGATCGCGCTGGACTTCGCCAAGCACCACCTCCCCAACTACGGGGTGTTCGACGAGTTCCGGTACTTCGTCCCGGGCGATTCGCTGCCGGTCGTGCGGGTGCGCGGCATCGATGTGGCGCTGGCCATCTGCGAGGACCTGTGGCAGGACGGCGGGCGTGTGCCGGGGGCCCGCGCGGCGGGCGCGGGGCTGCTGCTGTCGATCAACGCCTCCCCCTACGAGCGGGACAAGGACGACACCCGTCTGGAACTGGTCCGCAGGCGGGCCCGGGAGGCCGGTTGCACCACCGCGTACCTGGCGATGATCGGTGGCCAGGACGAGCTGGTCTTCGACGGTGACTCGATCGTGGTGGACGCGGAGGGCGAAGTGATCGCCCGCGCGCCGCAGTTCGCCGAAGGCAGCGTGATCCTCGATCTCGAACTCCCGGCCGCCGCGGCCGAGCCACCGTCCGGGGTGGTGAACGACGGGCTGCGGATCGACCACGTCGTGCTCACCGGAGAGCCGCTCCCGCCGTACGCACCCGAGCTGGCGGGCGGGTACGCCGAGCGGCTCGACGACGACGAGGAGCTGTACTCCGCGCTGGTGGTCGGGTTGCGCGCGTACGCCGCGAAGAACGGTTTCAGCAGTGTGCTCGTCGGGCTCTCCGGCGGCATCGACTCGGCGCTCGTGGCGGCCCTGGCCTGCGACGCGCTGGGCGCGGCGCACGTGTACGGCGTCTCGATGCCGTCGAAGTACTCCTCGGACCACTCCCGGGACGACGCGGCCGAGCTGGCCCGGCGCACGGGCCTGAACTTCCGCACCGTGCCGATCGGGCCGATGTTCGACGCGTACATGGGGGCGCTGGAGCTCACCGGACTCGCCGAGGAGAACCTCCAGTCGCGGCTGCGCGGCACCACGCTGATGGCGATCTCCAACCAGGAGGGGCAGATCGTGCTCGCGCCGGGCAACAAGTCGGAGCTGGCGGTGGGTTATTCGACGCTCTACGGGGACTCGGTCGGGGCGTACGGGCCGATCAAGGACGTGTACAAGTCGTCGGTCTTCCGGCTGGCGAGGTGGCGCAACCGGGCCGCCGAGGAGCGCGGGCAGATCCCGCCGATCCCGGAGGCGTCGATCACCAAGCCGCCCAGCGCGGAGCTCCGGCCGGGGCAGGTGGACGCCGAATCGCTGCCGGACTACGAGGTGCTGGACCGGATTCTGGAGCTGTACGTCGACCGCGACCAGGGCCGGGACGCGATCGTCGCGGCGGGCTTCGACGAGGAGCTGGTGACACGGACACTGCGGCTGGTGGACACCGCAGAGTACAAGCGGCGGCAGTACCCGCCGGGCACGAAGATCTCACCGAAGGGGTTCGGCAAGGACCGACGACTGCCCGTCACGAACCAGTGGCGCGAGGCGCCCGTGAAGCAGCTTCCGTAGTCGGGGTGGGGGCGCTGTCTCAGCACCCCCACCCCCACGCCCGCCTACTCCCCCGGTGCGCTCCGTACGGTCTGCCGTCCGGCCACGTGCGCTTCCGGCGCACCGGCGACGGTGTCGGCGGTGCCGTCCGGCCCGCCCGCGACGACCCGGGAGGGTGTGACGCGGTCGCGGTCCAGCAGGGTCGCGGTGACCGCGATGGAGAGGCCGGCCACGGCGAGCGCCGCGCCGACCGGTGCGGGCGAGGTCCAGCCCCAGCCCGCCGAGATGGCCGCGCCGCCCAGCCAGGCACCGCCCGCGTTGGCGAGGTTGAACGCCGAGTGGTTGGAGGCGGAGGCCAGTGTGGGTGCGTCCTTCGCCTTGCGCATCACCAGCATCTGGAGCGGGGTCGTCGTCATGAAGCCGACCGCTCCGAGCAGGATCACCATCACCAGCGCCAGCCACTTCACGTGCACCGTGAGCGGGAAGAGCAGCAGGACGACGGTGAGCGCGCCGAGCGCGCCGAAGAGCGTCGGCCGCAGCGCGCGGTCGGTGAGCGGTCCGGCGGCGAGCGCGCCGAGGGTCATGCCGATGCCGAACAGGGCCAGCACGAGGGTGACCGAGGACTCGCCGAAGCCCATCGCCTCGGTGGTCATGGACGAGAGGTACGAGTACACGGCGAACACGCCCGCGAAGCCGAAGACGGCGGTGAGCAGGCCCAGGATCACCTGGCGGTCGCGGAGCGCGCGCAGTTCGTGGCGTACGTCCTGGTGTTCGGCGACGGGGATCTGCGGGATCAGCCGGGACAGGGCGGCCAGGGCGACCAGCCCGATCACGGCCACCACGAGGAAGGTCGCCCGCCATCCGAGGTGCTGGCCGAGCAGGGTCGCGGCCGGTACGCCCACGATGTTGGCCACGGTCAGGCCGAGGAACATCCGTGCGACGGCCCGCGCCTGACGGCCCTCCGGGACCAGGCGGGCGGCGACGACCGCGCCGACGCCGAAGAACGCGCCGTGCGGCAGGCCCGCGATCAGGCGGCCCGCGAGGAGCCAGCCGAAGCCGGGGGCGAGGGCCGAGGCGGCGTTGCCGACGACGAAGAGCGCCATCAGCAGCAGGAGCATCCGCTTGCGGGGGATGCGGGAGCCGAGAGCGGTGAGCAGCGGGGCGCCGAGCACGACGCCGATCGCATAGGCGGAGACGAGGTAACCGGCGGTGGGCACCGACGTACCCAGGTCGTCCGCGACATTGGGCAGCAGCCCCATCATCACGAACTCGGTGGTGCCTATGCCGAAGGCGCTCACAGCCAGGGCGAGCAAGGCCAGAGGCATGGGGAAGGAACCTTTCAGCTGGAGGGCGCGCGTGCGTCCCGGGCGGACGGGTGGCCGTCCGGGGACGTGGCGGAGCGGTCGGCCGCGCGAACGTGCGCGCGGACCGTGCGGGGAGAGGGTGGGAAGGAAGTCGAAGAGACGGACCCGGGCACTCCGGCGGCTCTGCCGGGCAGGCTCAGGTCATCAGCCTGAACAAAGTGTGGCAGATGATCCGTTCCTGGAGGTGAACGGGTCGTTTCGGCAGAGTTCGATCCGGGCGTCCGCGAGGCTGCCGCGGCCGCTCCGGGCGGCTTCAGAGCCGCAGCGTGCCGGACCGCAGCGTGCCGGACCGCAGTGTGCCGGGCGCGGTCAGAGCTGGACGCGGGCGGCGATCGGCAGGTGGTCGCTGTCGGTCGCGGCGAGCGTCCACGAGGACATCGGCTCCACGCCCTTGACCATGATCTGGTCGATCCGGGCCATCGGGAACGCGGCGGGCCAGCTGAAGCCGAAGCCGTCGCCCGCGGCGCCCTGGGTGGACCGCATCTGCGAGGTGACGGCCTTCAGGGCGCGGTCGTTCATGGTGCCGTTGAGGTCGCCGAGCAGGACGACCCGGCTCAGCGGCTCGTCGGAGATGGCCTCACCGAGGGCGTCGGCGCTGTTGTCGCGCTGGTTGGCGGTGAACCCGGCATGCAGTCTGACGCGGACGGAAGGCAGGTGGGCGACGTACACGGCGACCCTGCCGCCGGGGGCGGTGACGGTGGAGCGCATGGCCCGGACCCAGCCCATCTTGATGTCCACGGGCTTGGTGTCGCTGAGCGGGTACTTGCTCCAGAGGCCGACGGTGCCCTGGACCGAGTGGTACGGGTAGGGCGCGTCCAGCGCCTTCTCGTAGGCGGCGACCTGGTTGCCCGGCAGTTCCTGGAGCGCCACCACGTCCGCGCCGGAGCCCGCGACCTGCTGTGCGGTACCGGCGGGGTCGGGGTTGTCGGCGTTCACGTTGTGCGTGGCGACGGTGAGGTCGCCGCCGGGGCCGGATTTGTCGTCGAGCAGCAGACCACCGAAGAGATTGAGCCACACCACCAGGGGCAGCAGCAGGGCGACGAGGGCGGTGGCGGAGCGCCGTACGAGACCGAGGAGCAGCAGGACGGGGAGAACGACACCGATCCACGGCAGGAAGGTCTCGGTGAGACTGCCGAGGTTGCCGAGCCGGTTGGGGATCTCCGCGTGGAAGACCATCACCAGCGTCACCAGGACCGAGCAGAGCGCGAGCAGGATTCCGCGCCGCCAGATGCCCCGGTCCGCCTTCAGGCGGGCCAGTCTGCTTCGCAGGCGGGAGCCGGCGCGCGGCGGCTCCGCGTTGTCGTTGCCGGTGTCCGCTCCGTACGCCTGCACCATCGTGCTTCCTCACTGCGTTGCCCTGCATGTCGCCGCGCCCCCGACCCTAGGGGATCGGCGGGCGTTTTCCCTCCGTCCGTATCGGCGGCACGGAGTGGAGGACGCCCGGAACGGGGCCATGGGTTCCGCTTTGTGCCGAGCCGTCCGGGCCTGTGACCGACCCCTCATTTCCAGCCGGTCCCCTCCGGTGCGGCCGGTGCGACCTGCGCGACCGGTGCGGCCGGCGTCGCACCGGCCGGGTCGGGGCACCGTACGGCGTGGCCGCGGAAGTCAGCCGCCGGCGGTAGGTCCGGGCGCGTCGGACCGTCCGGGCGCGTCCGCCGGCCGCGGCGCCGCGGCGGAGGCTCCCGACGTCGGACCGAGGCCCTGGAGCAGGGCGTCCATGACCCGGTCGACCAGGTCGTCGGGCAGCGGCGCGTCGCGGCGGTGCAGCGTCCGCACGAGCATCGCGCCGATGAACAGGTCGTCCATCAGCTCCACGTCGAGGTCGTCCCGCAGTTCGCCCGCCTCGACGGCCCGGCGGACCGCGTCGACCATCGCGGCCCGGCGCGGCGCGATGACGGTGTTCTGGTACTCGGTCCAGAGCCTGGGATGGCTCTTCATCTGGACGATCACGTTGTGCAGCAGGACCGAGGAGCGCTGTGCCAGCCCCCGGGTGCGCTGGGACTCCATCAGCACGCGGAGATCGGCGAGCCCGGCGGTGCCGGAGACGACGGGGTCCGGCAGTTCCATGTCGCGCAGCACGTCGAGGAAGAGCTCTTCCTTGCCGTCCCAGCGGCGGTAGATGGTGGCCTTGCCGACCTTGGCGGTACGGGCGATGCGTTCGATGGAGAGGCCGGCGAGCGGTTCGCCGGCCTCCAGGAGGGAGATGACGGCGTCCAGGATGGCCCGTTCGGCGGCGGCGCTGCGGGGGCGGCCCGGGCCCCGGTCGTGATCGGGTGCCCGCACGTGCTCCGGTTCCCGCGCCGGGGTCTGCTCGGGGCCTTGCTCAGGGCTCTGCTCCAGGCCCTGCCCGTACTGCTGATGCCGCACCTGATTCCGCCTCTCCTCGCCCGTGGACCGCTGCGCCAATTCTCGCCGACCGCGAGCCTGCCTTCCCGCCGGGATCGGCACGGCCTCGTTCGCACGGGGCTGCGCGAGGGCCCGGGCCCCCGGACTCACGCCGGTGGGGCCCGGGCCGGTTCGCGCGGGTCAGGCCTTTCGGCCCTGTTCGGCCGGGACGGGTGCGGGCCGCTCGGGGGCCTGCGGCCGGGGCTCGGCGGCGGACTTGCCGGGCAGGAAGAGGGCGACGACCACGGCGCCGGCCAGCGCGACGGCGGCCGAGCCGAGCGCGGCGACGTGCATGGCACCGATGAAGGCGTCGGAGGCCGCCGCGGCGAGCGGCCGGCCGGCCGGGCCGAGCTTGGCGGCGACACCGAGGGTGGCCTCGATCGACTCTCCGGCGACGTCGCGGGCTCCGGCCGGCACGGCCGAGAGGTGGTCCTCGATGTCGCCCCGGTAGACGGCGGAGAGCACCGAGCCGAGCACCGCGATGCCGAGCGCCCCGCCGACCTGGCGGAAGGTGTTGTTGATGGCGGAACCGGCACCGGCCTTCTCGCGGGGCAGCGCCTGCATGATGGCGACGGTGACGGGCGGCATGATGTGCGCCATTCCGGTGCCCTGGACGAAGAAGACCACGCACAGCACCCAGACGGGCGTGCCGGCGTCGAAGGTCGCGAAGGCGGCGAGCCCCGCGGCGACCAGGATCAGGCCGACGGTGCAGACCGCGCGGACGCCGAAGCGCTGGACGACGATCCGGGCGCGCGGCGAGAAGATCATCTGCGCGGCGGCGAGCGGCAGGACCAGTAGTCCGGACTGGAGCGCGGTGTAGCCGCGCACGCTCTGGAGGTAGAAGGCGGAGAAGAAGGTGACGCCCATCAGCGCGAAGAAGACCAGCGCGATGGCGGTGACGGCGGCGGAGAACGCCGGCTTCTTGAAGTGGGAGACGTCGAGCGCGGGGTGCTGCACGCGCTTCTCGTACAGGACGAAGGCGATCAGGACGACCACGCCGCCGAGGACCGGACCGAGCACGGTGAGGTCGGTGAAGTCGGCGAGTTCGCCGCCCCGGATGATGCCGTAGACGAGCAGTACGAGCCCCACGACGGAAAGGACGACGCCCACCGGGTCGAGCCGGCCTGGCTTCGGGTCGCGCGAGTCCGGTACGAGGATCACCATCGCGACCAGGGCGATGAGGCCCACGGGCACGTTGACGAGGAAGATCGAGCCCCACCAGAAGTGCTCCAGCAGGAGCCCGCCGGTGATCGGGCCGATGGCGATGCCCAGGCCGACGCCGCCGGCCCAGATGCCGATGGCCTTGGGCTGCTCCGCGGGCTCGAAGACGTTCATCAGGATGGCGAGGGTGGCCGGCATCACGAAGGCGGCGCCGAGGCCCATCACCGCCCGCCAGGAGATGAGCTGGCCGGGCGAGTCGGAGAAGGCGGCGAGCGCGGAGCCCGCGACGAAGACCGAGATACCGAAGAGCAGCACCCGCTTGCGGCCGAGGCGGTCGCCGAGGAGCCCTGCGGTGAAGAGCAGACCTGCGAAGACGAGCGTGTAGGAGTTGATCGCCCACTCCAGCTCGCTCTGGGTGGCACCGATTCCGTCCGGCGCGGGACTGGCGATCGTCTTGACCGCGACGTTCAGGATCGAGTTGTCCAGCACCACGATGAGCAGGCTGAACATGAGCACGGAGAGAATGGCCCAACGGCGGCGGTGGACCGCCTCCGGGACACGGGACACGGCGACGGGCGCGCCGGACGGTATGGACATGGGAAAAGCCTAACGGCCTTTCGATACGAGACCGTCTCGTATTGTAAATTTTTTACCTTTCCAACCCTCCGTCCGCGCGCCTCTCCCGCCCCGCCCGGCGAACCGGCGGAAGGCGACCCGCGGGCCCACTTCCCGCGCACCACCGGGGGATGCCACCATGGAAGCGATCCGGGGACGCCGTCAGGGCGCCTCGAGATGACGAAGGAGCCGTTGGCCATGTCGCTCAACGCTGCGCAGAATCAGTCTGCCCCCGCCGGGCCCTCCCCCTCCGACAGCGGCAAGTCGCTGTACGGGGGCAAGAGCACCCGCCGCATCACCGTCCACGACATCGCCGCCGCCACCGCGCGCGGTGAGAAGTGGCCCATGCTGACCGCCTACGACGCGATGACCGCGTCCGTGTTCGACGAGGCCGGCATCCCGGTCCTGCTCGTCGGCGATTCCATGGGGAACTGCCACCTCGGCTACGAGACCACCGTGCCCGTCACGATGGACGAGATCACCATGCTGTCGGCCGCCGTCGTACGGGGCACCAAGCGCGCCCTGGTCGTCGGCGACCTGCCCTTCGGTGCGTACCAGGAGGGACCCGTCCAGGCGCTCCGCAGCGCCACCCGGCTGGTCAAGGAGGCCGGAGTCGGCGCCGTGAAGCTGGAAGGCGGCGAGCGCAGCCTCGACCAGATCCGGCTGCTGGTCGAGTCCGGCATCCCGGTCATGGCCCACATCGGCCTCACCCCGCAGTCGGTCAACGCCATGGGGTACCGGGTACAGGGGCGCGGCGAGGAGGGCGCGCACCAGCTGCTGCGGGACGCCAAGGCCGTACAGGACGCGGGAGCGTTCGCGGTCGTCCTGGAGCTGGTGCCGGCCGAGCTGGCCGCCGAGGTCACCCGCACCGTGCACATCCCGACCGTCGGGATCGGCGCCGGTCCGGACACCGACGCCCAGGTGCTCGTCTACACCGACATGGTGGGACTGACGGGCGGCAAGGTGCCGCGCTTCACCAAGCAGTACGCGGATCTGCGCCGGGTCATGGGTGACGCGGCGAAGGAGTTCGCGGGCGAGGTCGTCGGCGGCACGTTCCCGGCGCCGGAGCACACCTTCCACTGACGCCCCGGGCGGTCTCCGCCCACGCCCACCGGTCCCGTGGGTCCCACCTGCCACGCCGGCCACACAGCCACCTCCGGCACCACCGTCAGCCCGCCGACATCCCCCATCGGCGGGCTGACGCATGCCTGTCGGCGGATTGACGCTCGCCTGTAGGCGATATATCGGTGAACTGTCGGCCACGTCTGGTCCCATGGTGGACATGACGCGAAACGACATGAACCCCGGGCGCGGAATCGCCATCGAAGTACGGGGGCTGGTGAAGCACTACGGCACCACCAAGGCACTGGACGGTGTCGACCTCGACGTACGCGAGGGCACCGTGCTCGGTGTTCTCGGCCCGAACGGCGCGGGCAAGACGACGCTGGTACGCGCCCTCTCCACGCTCATCGTGCCCGACGCGGGCCACGCGATCGTCGCCGGCTACGACGTGGTCAAGCAGCCCCGGCAGTTGCGCCGCACCATCGGCCTGACCGGCCAGTACGCCTCCGTCGACGAGAAGCTCTCCGGCTGGGAGAACCTCTACATGATCGGCCGGCTCCTCGACCTGCCCCGCAAGGAGGCCCGCAGCCGCGCCGACGAGCTGCTGGAGAGGTTCTCGCTCACCGAGGCGGCCCGCCGCCCCGCGATGGACTACTCCGGCGGTATGCGCCGCCGGCTCGACCTGGCCGCCTCCATGATCGGCCGCCCCGCGGTCCTCTACTTGGACGAGCCGACGACGGGCCTCGACCCGCGGACCCGCAACGAGGTCTGGGACGAGGTGCAGCGGATGGTCGCCGAGGGGACGACCGTGCTGCTCACGACGCAGTACATGGAGGAGGCCGAGCAGCTCGCCAGTGAGCTGACGGTGATCGACAAGGGCCGGATCATCGCGCGCGGCGGCGTCGACGAGCTGAAGGCGAAGGTCGGCGGCCGCACCCTCCAGATCCGCCCGTCCGACCCGGCCGACCTGCCCGCGATGGCGCGCGCCCTGCACGAGGCGGGGCTCGACGGGGTCTCCGGCGCGCAGGCCGTCCCGGACGAGGGCCTGCTGTACGTACCGATCCTGAGCGACCAGCAGCTGACGGCCGTCATCGGCCTGCTGGGTACACGCGGCTTCTCGCTCGCGCACGTCGCCACCGCCCTGCCCAGCCTGGACGAGGTCTTCCTCGCCATCACCGGCGGCAAGACCTCGGCCGCCGCCGTTCCGACCGACGAGGAGGTCGCCGCATGAGTACGACGACGCTGACGAAGTCCCCCACCGACCAGGTGCCGTTCCGGCCCGTGAGCGACGAGGGGAAGATCGGGCTGCGCGCCAACCTGCGCCACATCGGGGCGCTGACCCGGCGCAACCTGCTCCAGATCAAAAGAGACCCCGAGTCGATGTTCGACGCGCTCCTGATGCCGGTCATCTTCACGCTGCTGTTCACGTACGTCTTCGGCGGCTCGGTCGGCGGCTCGCTCGGCGGCGGGCGGGAGGAGTACCTCAACTACCTGATCCCCGGCCTGATGGCCATGATGGGGATGAACATCGCCTCCGCCGTGGGCACCGGTGTCAACGACGACTTCCGCAAGGGCGTCATGGACCGGTTCCGCACGATGCCGATCGCCCGGTCCTCGGTGCTGATCGCGAAGATCGTGGTGGAGTTGGGCAGGATGATGGTCGCCACCATCATCCTGCTGGCGATGGGCTTCGCGCTCGGCATGGAGATCCAGACCTCGTTCCTCGGTCTGCTCGAAGCCGTCGCGCTCTCGGCGGTGTTCGGTGCCGCCATCATGTGGATCTTCATCCTGCTCGGGCTGGCCATGAAGACGGCCCAGGCGGTCCAGGCGACGGGAATGCTGGTGCTGATGCCCCTGCAGTTCGGATCCTCCATCTTCGCGCCGACCCAGACGATGCCGGGCTGGCTCCAGACGTTCACCGAGTACAACCCGCTGTCGAACCTCGCCGACGCGGCACGCGGTCTGATGATGGGCGGCCCGATCGCCCACTCGGTCTGGGTGACCCTCGCCTGGGCAGGCATCATCACCGTCGTGATGGCACCGCTGGCGGTCGCCAAGTTCCGTAAGGCCGCCTGACGGCCCGGCCCGGCCCGCGCGCCTCGCCGT
The DNA here is from genome assembly GCF_042728415.1 of Streptomyces sp. NPDC060198. Classification (NCBI taxonomy): domain Bacteria; kingdom Bacillati; phylum Actinomycetota; class Actinomycetes; order Kitasatosporales; family Streptomycetaceae; genus Streptomyces; species Streptomyces sp. NPDC060198. The sequence continues at coordinate 20,132 of NZ_JBHWZJ010000042.1, forward strand.
CCGCCCCGGAGTCGGGCGGACGGCGCACCGCGCGGGTCCGGTCGCGCGTGCACGCCACACCGGACGCCCGACTCGGCCCGTCCCCGACGAGCTTGCGCACCCGCGCGCGAACCAGCCCCCGCAGGGGGGTGCGGCGGCGGGACGGCTCAGGCCACCGCGACCGCCTCGATCTCGATGAGCATGCCGGGGTCGGACAGGGCGGTGACCTCGGCCAGGAGGCTGGCCGGACGGCAGCGGACCGCGGCGAGTTCGTCCATGAGCACCGTGTAGTTGGCCTTGCAGTCGGCCAGGTCGGTGGTGAAGACGCGAATCTGCACGACGTCCGCCATCGTCATCCCCGCTTCGGCGACGGTCTGCCCGAGCCGTCGCAGGGTGAGCCTCATCTGCCCGGCCATGTCCCCCTCGCAGGCGATGGCGCCATCGTCACCGCGGGCCTCGTGCCCGGAGACGAAGAGCCAGCTTCGGGGAGAGTCGACCCGGACCGCGCGGTTGTACATCAGCCTCTCGCCCACCATGCGTGGACCGATCTCGTGAACGCCCATCTCTCCCGCCCTTCCGGTCGAATCGCGGGAACAGGCAATCACCTGGGCCGCGACACCCTCCGGACCCGCCCGGAACGGGCGTGTCGCTCCGATGTCCCGCCGCCACCTCGTGTGGTGGCGGCCTTCAGCGGTTGTGCGCGACCGCCAGGGCGGTGGCCTCTTCCAGCGAGAGGTGACCGCCCTCCGCGTAGGCAGCCTCGTAGGCCGCGTCCCCGATCGCCGCGCGCGCAGTTCCCTCGGCCTTGGCCAGGTTCTGCCGCTCCACAGTGGTGGGCACGTGCAGGGGGGAGAGGCGGGCGGCCTGCGTGCCGAGCAGTCGGGCGGCGTCCCGGGCACCGCCCTCGCCGCCGAGCCCCGCCAGCGCCCAGGCCGCCGTCACGAGGTGGATGGAGGTCATCTGGGGTGCGACCATCTGCGCCAGCCGGTCGTTCGCCCGCTCCACCGCCTTGATCGCATGGTTCAGGGCCTGCGCGTACAGCTCTTCCTCGTTGTCGAGCCAGGCCACCACACCCATGACGAAGCCCTCGAAGATGGCCAGCGTCTGCCCGTTGAACTCCGCCGCCAGCAACTCCATCTGGGCACGCGCCTCAGTGATCCGCCCGGTACGGCCGAGCAGCATGCCCAGGTGCATCCGGGCGAAGGGCGTCGCCTCGTGGCCGGAGCTCGTCCGGTCCATGCCGATGACGTCGCGGAGGATGGCCTCCGCCTCCTCGGTCCGGTCCGTCTCGGCGAGGATGTTCGCGTACCGGGTGCGCAACACGGCGACCTGCGACTGCGCACCGAGCTGTTCGGCGTACTCCATGGCGGCGAGGTAGTCCTCGGCGGCCTCCTGGTACTTGCCCGCCTGCTCGTTGGCCTCGCCGCGCGAGGCCAGTGCCTCGGCGGAACCCCAGGCGTCCTGCAGCCGGGTGAAGATCTCCAGGCTCTCGTCCGCGTCCACCCGGGCGTCCTGGGTCGAATCGGCCTGGTTGGCGAGCAGGTTGGCCCGCATCTGGAGCGCCGACCCCAACTCCCATTCGTAGCCGTACTGCCGGCAGGTGCGCACGGTCTCGTCCATCACTTCGTACAGCTCGTTCCTCTCGCCGGTGAGGATGACGGCGAAGACCCAGAGCGATCCGGGCGAACGGCAGGTCTGCGGTTGGCCGGGCCGGTAGGTGTGGGCGATGATCCTGAGGCGCTCCATGCTCTCCTCGGTCATCCACAGATCCATCTCGTGGTCCATGTTGGCGATCTGGATGAGCCGCACCCCGCGTCGCGCCTCCATGAGCTGGTCGGGCTCCATGGGCGGCGGCTTGTCCGTGCACCGCTCGTGCAGCGGGGGCGCGGGCACCCCCGGCGGGGCGAACGGGTCGGGGCCGAGCGCCGCCGCCGTGTCGGCCCATTGGCGGGCCTCGTCACGCAGGTCGCGCAGCATCCAGTACGGGCCCATGGACAGGATGATGCAGAGGCACTCGTGCTCGTCCTCCAACGCCGCCGCGTGACGGAAGGCGGTGCGCAGGTTCTCGTACTCGCGCCGGAACAGCTCCAGGGCGGCCCGCTGCCCGGGGCCGCGCAGCCGGGGGCCTCCGGCACGCGCCAGCTCGCGGTAGTACACCAGGTGACACCGCTCGACGGCAGCTCGCTCGCCCGCCTCGTCCAGGCGCTCGGAGGCGTACTCCCCCACGGTCTCCAGCAGCCGGTAGCGCATCTCGCCGTCGCCCGACTCCTCGGCGACGACGAGGGACTTGTCGACGAGTGAGCCGAGGAGCACGGCGACGTCGCGGACGTCCACCGCCTCCTCGTCCCCGGTGATCCCGGCGTACGCGCCGGGGAAGTCGCCCACGCTCAGGGAGCAGACGGCCTCGGCCGCCGCGAGGGAGCAGCCGCCCGCGAAGACCGACATCCGCCGCAGGACCGCGCGTTCGGCGGCGTCCAGCAGATCCCAGGACCAGTCGACGACGGCGCGCAGGGTCTGCTGGCGCGGCAGCAGGGTCCGGCTGCCGCTGGAGAGCAGTCGGAAGCGGTCGTCGAGCCGGTCGGCGATCTGCCGGGGGCTGAGCATCCGCAGCCGTGCGGCGGCGAGTTCGATGGCGAGGGGCAGTCCGTCGAGGCGGCGGCAGATCTCGACGCTGGCCGCGGCCGTCGCCGGGTCCGCGTCGCTCCGGAAGCCGGGCCGGGCGGCGTGACCGCGCTCCCCGAAGAGGCGGAGCGCCGTGGGGTCCGGCAGCGGTTCGACCGGGCGGACGAACTCGCCGGGGACGCCCAGGGGTTCGCGGCTCGTCGCGAGGACGGTGACACCCGGGCAGCGGGCGAGGAGGTGGTCGGCGAGCGCGGCTGCGGCGCCGACGACGTGCTCGCAGTTGTCGAGCAGCAGGAGCATCCGGCGGCGCGCGCAGTGCTCGGTGAGGCGTACGAGGGGGCTCGCGGTGCCTCCCTCGGCGACGCGCATCTCCTCGGCGCCGGCGCCGCGCAGCACGGTCTCCCGGGCGTCGAGTGCGGAGAGCACCGCTTCGGGCACGGCCTCGGGGCTGTCCACGGGGGCGAGTTCGGCCATCCAGACGCCGTCGGGCCAGGCGTCGGCGACGGTCTCGGCGGCCTCCTGGGAGAGCCGGGTCTTGCCCGCCCCTCCGGGGCCGAGGAGCGTCACCAGCCGGGACCGGCCCAGGTCCTCGCGCAGCGCGGCGATGTCCGCCTCGCGACCGACGAAACTGGTGAGCCGGGCCCGGAGGTTGCCGGAGGGCGCGCGCAGCGGCGGCAGGGCCACCGGAGCGGCGGGCCGGGTGGACGGGGTACGGACCTCCGGGACGCCGCTCGCGGGCGTCCGCGCGTCGGGCCCGAGCGGACGGGCCGGGGCCGCGGGCCGGTCGCCGGGTCGATCCGGGCGAGCGGCCTCCACCCCCGGGCGCACCGGCGGAGCGCTGTCGTGGTGCAGCAACTCGACGTGCAGCGTGCGCAGTTCGGCTCCGGGGTCGGTGCCGAGGCGGGCGGCGAGCAGGGCGCGCACCTCCTCGTGCGCGGCGAGGGCCTGCGCGGTGCGGCCGGCCTGGTGCAGGGCGCGGATACGGAGCGCCTGGAGCGGTTCGTCGAGCGGGTGGTCGGCACAGAGGGCGACCAGTTCGGGCAGCGCCTCCTCGGCGCGGCCGAGCGCGAGGTACGCGCTCCCCCGGGCGCGCCGGGCCGCGAGCCGCCGGGCCTCCCAGCGGGCCGTGACGGCGGTACGGTCCGGCAGATCGGCGAAGGCCGGACCGCGCCACAGGGCCAGGGCGGCGTCGAGGGCGTCGAGCGCCTTCGCGCCGTCACCGGCCTCCAGGGCCCGGCTCCCCTCCCCCGCGAGCCGCTCGAACCGGCGCAGGTCCACGGCTTCGGGCTCGGCGGCGAGGCGGTAGCCGCTCTCGTCGGAGGCGATGGCGTCCCGGCCGAGCGCCCGGCGCAGCCGGCCCACGAGCGCTTGGACCGCGCCCGGCGCGTCGGCGGGCGGCTCACCGTCCCAGACCTCGTCCACGAGCACCGCCACCGGGACCGCCCGGCCGGGGCTCAGGGCGAGGACCGTGAGCAGGGCACGCAGCCGCGCCCCGCCGAGGGCGACGGCCGTGCCGTCGTCGCGAAGTACCTGGGTCGTACCGAGGATGCAGTAGCGCACGGGGCCATTGTCCGTGAAAGAGATCGGGGATCGCACAGCCACCCGATATATTCCGATAGCTCGCGAGCCGTCGAATCGCCGTCCGCGCCCATGCGGTTACGTTCCGGGGTCGTCGGCGTCGCGTCCCCAGCGGCCAGACCCTCACGGCCAACCGGAAAGCACCCCCCTCCCCCTGCACCACGAGCGCGACCCATCAGGCTCTCGCGCACAGGTGCAACCGTCACCCTCGCCCCCAAAATAGTTCCACGATGGAATCTCCGTACGGGAGAGGCTTCCACGGCCGGGCAGGCACTTCGTCACCGCCCGCGGCATCGACCGGCAGCAGGACTTCGGCCAGGACATCGAGGAGGCGTGGCGCACGGGAGACGGACCCGGAACCGATCGCGAAGACCAGCAGGGGCAGCTGCACGCCGACTCCCTCGCGCTCGCACGGCAGTTGGGCTGCGCAGACGATGCGGGGCCGCCCGCCCCCTTCACCGTGCCCGAGCGGGCACAGGGGAAGGGGGCGCCGCCCGAAGGGGCAGGAAAGCGAGAAGGGGACTGGGCAGGTGCGCCTACTCTCGTCGCATGACCACTGGGATCAGCCGCCACGACCGGCGCATCAGCCCGGTCTTCCTCGGGATCGCCGCCGTCACGGCCGCCGCCGGCGCGGCCGTGTGGACGGGGTTCGCCGAACGGACCGGGTTCGCCGTCTTCCTCTTCGTCACGGGCGCCTGGATCGTCTCGCTCTGCCTCCACGAGTACGCGCATGCCCGCACCGCGCTGCACAGCGGGGACATCTCGATCGGGGCCAAGGGCTATCTGACGCTCAACCCGTTGAAGTACACGCACGCGCTGCTCAGCATCGTGCTGCCGGTGCTCTTCGTGATCATGGGGGGCATCGGGCTGCCCGGCGGTGCCGTGTACATCGAGCGGGGCCGTATCCGGGGCCGGTGGAAGCACAGCCTGATCTCGGCGGCGGGCCCACTGACGAACGTCGCGTTCGCCGTCGTCTGCACGGCGCCGTTCTGGCTGGGCGGCCTCGACGGGGTGCCGCTCGGGTTCCGGTTCGCGCTGGCGTTCCTGGCGATGCTCCAGATCACGGCCGCGATCCTGAACTTCGTACCGGTGCCGGGGCTGGACGGGTACGGGGTGATCGAGCCCTGGCTGTCGTACCGGGTGCGACGCCAGGTGGAGCCCTTCGCGCCGTTCGGGCTGATCGCGGTGTTCGCGCTGCTGTGGGTGCCAGAGGTGAACGGCGTGTTCTTCGACGCCGTCGACGCGCTGCTGCGGGGGCTCGGGGTCAGCGACTTCGAGACGTACTGCGGGCAGGACCTCTACCGCTTCTGGCGGGACTTCACCGACCAGCAGGACCCCCGCTGCACGGCTCTGGCGGGGCTGTCCGGCTAACGCGTGCTGCGGAAGTGGCGCCGTCCGCGCGGAAGGCGGGTCCGGCGGCGTCCGGTGCGTGCGATCGCACGGCGGAGGGTCGCCCCGATACTGGATGTGCCGGGGTGATCCCGACAACGCGGCGAGCCTGCGTGCGATCCGCGTCCCGGCCCCGGGGCGTCCGTCGCGGTCAGCCGCCGGTGGTCAGGCGGTGGCGGCGCACGTAGTACCAGGCCATGTTGGACGAGAGCCCCGCCACCAGCACCCAGAGGATGCCCAGCAGGCTGCCCTGGGCGAAGGAGACCGCCGCCGCGACGACGGCGAGGACGCAGACGACGAGGGAGTAGAGGGCGATGCGGGGCATGGGTCAGGCTCCTGTCCGGGGTGGTACGCGGTCTTGTCCAGTGTCCCTCATGCCCCGATCCGTTCCGCCCCGGGTACGGCCCCGGGAGCGGTACGGCCCCGGGAGCGGAACGTCCGGTACGGCTCACACGTCGGTGGCGCGCAGTCCCGCGTGTGCCTTGTAGCGGCGGTTGACCGAGATCAGGTTGGCGACCAGCGACTCGACCTGGTGGGCGTTGCGCAGCCGCCCGGCGAAGACGCCGCGCATGCCGGCGATCCGGCCCGCGAGGGCCTGCACGATGTCGGTGTCGGCGCGGGCCTCGCCCAGCACCATCACGTCGGTGTCGATCTCGTCGATGGCGGGGTCCTGGAGCAGCACCGCCGAGAGGTGGTGGAAGGCGGCGGTGACCCGGGAGTCCGGCAGCAGGGCGGCGGCCTGTTCGGCGGCGCTGCCCTCCTCCGGCTTGAGGGCGTAGGCGCCCTTCTTGTCGAAGCCGAGCGGGTTGACGCAGTCGACGACGAGCTTGCCGGCGAGCTCCGCGCGCAGCGATTCCAGCGTCTTGGCGTGGCCCTCCCACGGCACGGCGACGATCACGATGTCGCTGCGGAGCGCGCAGGCGGCGTTGTCGGCGCCCTCGATGCCGAGCCCGAGTTCGGCGGCGGCTTCCGCGGCGCGGGCGGCGTCGCGGGAGCCGATGGTCACGCGCTGCCCGGCGCGGGCGAGTCGGTAGGCGAGTCCGCGGCCCTGCGGCCCGGTGCCGCCGAGCACGCCGACGGTGAGTCCGGAGACGTCGGGCAGGTCCCAGGGGTCCTTGGCGGGCGCCTTGGGCGCACCGGCACTGTCGTGGGTAGTCATGGTCCCGACACTACTGGGGAGTACCGGGACCGCGGTCGGATACCCCGGACCGTGGCGGGGTCGTCCCGTACGGGTGCACCTTCCGTGTCCGGCTGCGCGACGGCCCCGGGCTCCTGCATGATGCCGGGCCATGGATGCCGTGCGTGTGGCGCTGTTGCGTGAGGTGCTCGCCGGGACCGAGTGGCCGGGCGCGGCCCGCCGGTTCGCCGGGGCCCTTCGTTCGTCCGTCGTCCCGCAGGGCGGCGGGCTGTTGCTGGTCGGGACTCAGACGTACGAGCCATGGCACCTGGCGGCGCACCTGGTCGACGAGGCGACCTGGTCGGGGTTGCCCGAGCTGACCCCCACGCTGGTGCGGCACCGGGTGCGGCCGGCCGATCCGGCGCATCTGGCCGTGGGGCTGGGGCGGATCGAGGCGGCCGGGCGGGGCGAGACGCTGCTGCTGGTGGCACCGGAGCGGCCGGACGGCGGGCTGCTGGAGCGGGTGTGGGACGCCAGGCGCTCGGGGGCGACCGTGCTCACGCTGGGCGGCGGCGATCCCGAGGTGCGGGGGCTGGGCCACGAGGCGCTGGTGGTGACCGAGGAGGACGACGTGGACCTGGACACCGTGCAGCATCTGGTCAGCGCGGCGGCCGGGGAGACCGGTCGGCCGGCCGCGCACGGGCGGCGCTCGTTCCGGGACCGGCTCTCGCGGCTGGCCGACCGGCTCACCGCGCCGCCACCGGCCCGCTGGTAGCGGCGGGTCTGCCTCCGCACCCCCGCCCAATGCCCCCACGCGTCCGCATCTTCGCTGGTGGGGCGGGTATTCAGCGCCTAAAGGTCTTGCGTCGACCCCCTTGGGGCACGGACCATGATCTCTCGTGAACGTCCCGAGCCCCCGCCGCGCCTCCCGCACTCGCCGCATCCTCCGTGCCGCCCTCCCCGACCTCGCCCCCTGGCACGCCTCCGCAGATTTCCGGCTGCTCTGGGGCCAGGGGCTGATCACGTTCTTCGGCAGTTTCATGGCGCTGATCGCGCTGCCGCTCCAGATCAAGGAGCTGACCGGGTCCCCATTGGCGGTCGGGGCGATGGGCGCGGTGGAGCTCGTGCCGATGGTGGTCTTCGGGCTGTACGGCGGGGCGCTCGCGGACGCCAAGGACCGCCGCAAGGTCATCCTCGCGACGGAGGCCGGACTCGGCGTGCTGGCCGTGATCCTGCTGGTCAACGCCTTGCTGCCGGACCCGCTGCTCTGGCCGCTGTACGTCGTCGCCGGCGGCGTGTCCGCGCTGGCGGGGCTCCAGCGGCCGGCGCTCGACTCGCTGCTGGCGCGGATCGTGCCGCACGAGCACCTGCCGGCCGCCGCGGCGCTGAACGCCCTGCGCTGGCAGGTGGGCGCGATCGCCGGTCCGGCCCTGGCGGGTCTGGTCGTCGCCTACGCCGGGCACGCCACCGCGTACGCGGTCACCGTCGTCACCTTCACCGTCTCGGTCGTCCTGTGCCTGCGACTCACCCCCGCGCCGCCCGCCCATGACGCGGTCAAGCCGTCGCTGCGCGGGATAGCCCAGGGCGCGGCGTACGCGTGGAGCCGGCCGGTGCTGCTGGGGACGTACGCGATCGACATGGCGGCGATGTTCTTCGCGTTCCCGAACACGATCTTCCCGTTCCTCGCGGACGACCTCGACGCCCCCTGGTCGCTGGGGCTGATGTACGCGGCCGGGTCGGTGGGCTCCCTGGCGCTGGGGCTGACCAGCGGATGGACCTCCCGGGTGCGGCGGCACGGTCTCTTCGTGGTGTTCGGGGCCGCCGCCTGGGGGCTGGCCATCGCAGGGGCGGGGCTCTTCGGGAGCGTCTGGCCGGTGCTGGTCTGCCTGGGCGTCGCGGGTGCGGGCGACATGCTGAGCGGACTGGGCCGTTCGGCCATCTGGAACCAGACCATTCCGGAGGAGCTGCGGGGCCGGCTGGCCGGTATCGAGGTGCTCTCCTACAGCGTCGGGCCGCAGCTCGGCCAGGTCCGGGCCGGCGCCATGGCGGGCTGGACCGGCACCCGCTCCGCGGTCTGGACGGGCGGGGTGGCCTGCGTCGCCTCGGTGGCACTGCTGACGGCGGCGCTCCCGAAACTGCTGCGGTACGACTCCGCCACCGACGAGGACGCCGTACGCCGCAGGGACGCCGCCGCGACGGCCACCGCCGTCACGACGGGCGCCGGCATCCCGGACGTGCCGGGGGCCCCGGGGGTGCCGGCGGTCTGAGCGGCAGGGCGATCCGCGGCCGGCACCCGTGGGGACCTCCACTCCGTCAGGAGGCCGGGGGCCGGTTGCGGTCGTGCCACTTGGGGTCGGTGTCCCACTCCAGGTTCCGCTCCTGCGCGGTGTCCATGGCGTGCTGCGCCGCCTCGCGCGAGGCGTACGGGCCGAAGCGGTCCTTCGCCGGGCACTCGGGGCCTTCCTCGACCTTTCTGTGCTCCAGGCAGTAGTACCACTCGCCCGGTTTGCCGACCGTGCGCTTCTTGAACAGGGCCATCGGGACTCCTTTCCTCATGGCCAGCTTGCCCCAGGGGCGCTGGTTAGACTCGCTGACATGTCTGGTCAGTCGCTGCTCGTACCCGGGGAGATCTCTCCCGTCCGTTCCGTACCGGGAAATGTCCGGCGCCCCGAGTACGTGGGGAAGCCGGGCCCGACCCCGTACACAGGCCCGGAGGTCCAGGACTCCGACACCGTCGAGCGGATGCGTGTCGCCGGCCGGATCGCCGCGCAGGCGATGGAGGAGGCCGCCAAGCACATCGCGCCTGGCGTCACCACCGATGAACTGGACCGCGTGGCCCACGACTTCATGGTCGACCACGGGGCGTACCCGTCGACGCTCGGTTACCGGGGCTTTCCCAAGTCACTGTGCACCTCGGTCAACGAGGTCATCTGCCACGGCATCCCCGACTCGACGGTGCTGCGCGACGGCGACATCGTGAACCTGGACGTGACCGCGTACATCAACGGCGTGCACGGCGACAACAACGCCACCTACCTCTGCGGCGACGTGGACGAGGAGTCCCGACTGCTGGTGGAGCGCACCCGCGAGTCACTGAACCGGGCCATCAAGGCGGTCCGCCCCGGCCGCCAGATCAACGTGATCGGCCGGGTCATCGAGTCGTACGCCAAGCGCTTCGGATACGGCGTGGTGCGGGACTTCACCGGGCACGGCATCAACACCTCGTTCCACTCCGGCCTGATCGTGCCGCACTACGACAGCCCGCACGCCACCACCGTGATGCAGCCGGGGATGACGTTCACCATCGAGCCGATGCTGACGCTGGGCACCCACGAATACGACATGTGGGACGACGGCTGGACCGTGCTCACCAAGGACCGCAAGCGCACGGCCCAGTTCGAGCACACCCTCGTGGTGACGGAGACCGGGGCGGACATCCTCACGCTGCCGTAAGGCCGCCGGGAACAGGCCCCACGCGGGCTCCGCACCGGCGATCATGACCCCACCTGTTTTCGCGAGGAGGAGGGGAACATGTTCGGCGGCGGTGCACGCATGGTCCGGCATCTGGAGGCGACGGGAGCCGGTCTCCCACCCGACCACGCGGTGGTGGTCGACCCGCCGGACGCACGCACGGCCGGAGCCCTGGCCGTCGCGCGCCGGGGCAGTCACGTCCCGGCGCGCGCCCTCCTGGCGGCCACCCGCGAGGAGGGCGACTGGGCCCTGCGGAACGACGCGGTGGGGACGCTCGCGGAGCTCGCCCTGGCGGACGCCGGGTGGCTGGACGACTGGCTTGCCGGGGCACCGGACGACCCCGACGCCCTCACGGTCGAAGCCTTCCGGCGGATCGCCGAGGCGTGGAAGGTACGCACCGGCGCGCTCGCGAAGGACGTGGCGCCCGACCGGATGCACGCCTTCCACGCCCTCCTGAACGACGCGCTGCCGGTCGTCGAGGCCGCCGTCGCGGCGTCCCCCGGGGACCCGGTTCCGTGGGCCGCGGCCCTGAACCACTGCATCGGGGCGGGAGCGCCGCGCGAGGTGTTCGACGACTGCCTGCGCAGCGCGCTCGACCGCGCACCCCACCACGTACCCACCCATATCGTCGCCCTGCAGTACCTCGCCGCGAAGTGGCACGGCAGCGACGAGGAGATACTCGGCCACGCGGCTCGCGTCGCCGCGGCCGCGCCCGAAGGCTCCTCGCTGCGCGCGCTGGAGGTCGTGGCGCTGGTGGACATCGGCCCTGATTCGTCAAAGGCCGCGAAGGGGGCCCTCGGCGCGGTCGCCGCCGCCCGGGTCGACGAGATCATCACCACCGCGCTCGCCTGGTCGGCGTCCCGGCCGGCCGAGGACCGCGAGGCCCGCCTCGTACGGAACCACCTCGTATGGATGCTCAACCGGCGCAGGCGCTGGGCCCAGTCGCTGGACGTCTACCGCTCCATCGGGCGGTACGCCTCGCGGGAACCGTGGTACTACCTCGGGGATCCGCTGGCGGGCTTCCTCGGAGTCCGCGACGGCGCACGCGCCCAGCTGGCGCGGTCGGTGCCGCGCGGGGGCACCGTCCCCGCACCCGCGGTGCCGCTGCCCGACATCGCCGGCTCAGCGGCGGCGCGGGAGATCGCCTACGTGCTGGCCACGCCGCAGCAGGCGTCCAGAGAACTGCTGCTCACCGGAGCGACCGTGAGGCTCGCGCCGGCCGGGCGGTGGACGCTGATGGAGACGGCCCCCTCCCAGGACACCCGGAACAAGAAGGGGCGCCGCGCGACGCTCCTGCGGCTCGACGGGCTGGCGCAGATCGCCGGGACCGCGTTCGACGCCGACGGGGTGGTCGCGTTCGTCGCCCGTTGCGAGGGCGACGACGGACGCTCCCTCAGCCTGGTCCGCGAGGGGGACACGGTCGGCCGGCAGGTCTGGACGGGCCCCGGGACCGTGCCACCCCTGGAGACCGCCCGGAAGCACGCGGACCTGTTCGTCGGGGCATCCGGCGGGGACGCCCGCGAGGTGGTGCGGCTGCTGCGCGATCCTGGCGACCCCTCGGAGCTGCTGGTGCGTACTCTGCACACGCTGGGCCTTCCCCCGCTCCCGGTGGGCTTCGGCGAACGCCCGGAGGTACTGGAGGGTGCGGAGGGTGCCGTCGTCCACCGGGCGCGCTCACTCTGGCAGGGGATCAAGGACTTCATGAGCGAGGACGACGAGCCGGATCGGCCCCTGCGTCCCGGCTCGCTCTGATCCACCGGCGGAGCAGCTTTTCGTCGGGAGTCCACGCGGCGCCCTGCCGGAGTCTCGGCGAGCAGGTTTACCGACGAGCCGTCGGCAACCAGTTGACTTAGGTAAGCCTAAGTAAGAGGATCGGGGTGGCCGGCGCGGCGCGAACCGCCGCGGCGGCGCCATGCGCCCTGCGCACCGTCACGCTTTCCGCCCCCTCGGCCCCCGGAGGCCCGCCTTGGACACGTCCGTCGGCACCGTCACCCCGTTCTCCACGGTCATCCGCACCGCCTCCCACGAGCAGCACACGGAAGCGGAGACCTCGACCTTCATGGGCGACCTGCTCGGCGGACGCCTGGGCGTGGACGCGTACACCCGCTACACCGAACAACTGTGGTTCGTGTACCGCGCGTTGGAGGAGGGTGCCGAACGGCTGCGCCGGGACCCGGTCGCGGGGCCCTTCGTGCAGGATCCGCTGATGCGGCTCGCCGAACTGGAACGCGACCTGGCCCACCTGCGGGGGCCGCAGTGGCGCGAGGGCCTGGAGCCGCTGCCCGCCACGGCCGCGTACGCCGAACGGGTCGCGACCTGCGCCCGCGACTGGCCCGCCGGGTACATAGCGCACCACTACACCCGTTACCTCGGCGACCTCTCCGGCGGCCAGATCATCCGCGACCGGGCCGAGAAGACCTGGGGCTTCGCGCACAAGGGTGACGGGGTGCGGTTCTACGTCTTCGAGGAGATAACCAACCCGGCCGCTTTCAAGCGGAGTTACCGAGAACTACTGGACGCCGTCGACGCCGACGACCTGGAGCGGCAGCGCATCGTGGACGAATGCAAGCGCGCCTTCGCGCTCAACACGGCCGTCTTCCGCGAGCTGGGCGAGGTCTTCCCGCTCAGCGCCTGAGCCGGACGGACGGGGGCCGGGCAGGGTGTCGATCACACCTCTGCCC
>NZ_JBHWZJ010000043.1:0-32858 GCF_042728415.1 Streptomyces sp. NPDC060198
CCACTCGATCGTGGTGTGCGTCCGCTTCCGTCGTATGCGCCGGGTGTCCCCTTCCCCGCCGGGGCGGGGGCGTTCCGGCTATTCGACGGTGACGGACTTCGCCAGGTTGCGCGGCTTGTCGATGTCCCGGCCCATGGCCAGCGCCGTGTGGTACGCGAAGAGCTGGAGCGGGATGCCCATCAGGATCGGGTCGAGCTCGTTCTCGTTCTTCGGCACCACGATGGTGTGGTCCGCCTTCTCCTGGACCTGGTGCGCGACGGCGAGAATCCTGCCGCTGCGCGCCTTGATCTCCTCCATCGCGGCCCGGTTCTTCTCCAGCAGCTCGTCGTCCGGCACGATCGCCACGGTCGGCATCGCGGGCTCGATCAGCGCCAGCGGCCCGTGCTTCAGCTCGGAGGCCGGGTACGCCTCGGCATGGATGTACGAGACCTCCTTGAGCTTCAGCGAGGCCTCGCGGGCCACCGGGTAACCCCGCACCCGGCCGATGAACATCATCGACTTGGCGTCCGCGTACTCGGCGGCCAGCCGCTTGATCTCGTCCTCGTTCGCCAGGATCTCGCTGATCTGCTCCGGCAGCCGGCGCAGTCCCGCGATGATCCGCTTGCCGTCCGCGACCGACAGGTCGCGGATGCGGCCCAGGTGCAGGGCGAGCAGCGCGAAGGAGACCACCGTGTTGGTGAAGCACTTGGTGGAGACGACGCAGACCTCGGGACCCGCGTGGACGTAGGTACCGCCGTCGGCCTCCCGGGCGATGGCGGAGCCCACGACGTTGACGATGCCGAGGACGCGGGCGCCCTTGCGCTTCAGCTCCTGCACGGCGGCCAGCACGTCGTAGGTCTCGCCGGACTGGGAGACGGCGACGTAGAGGGTGTCGGGGTCCACGACCGGGTTGCGGTAGCGGAACTCGGAGGCCGGCTCGGCGTCCGCGGGGATGCGGGCCAGCTCCTCGATCAACTGGGCGCCGATCTGACCGGCGTGGTAGGAGGTGCCGCAGCCGAGGATCTTGATCCGGCGCACCCCGCGCGCCTCGCGGGCGTCCAGGTTGAGGCCGCCCAGGTGCACAGTGGAGAACCGGTCGTCGATCCGTCCGCGCAGCACGCGGTCCACCGCGTCGGCCTGCTCGGAGATCTCCTTGTGCATGTACGTGTCGTGGCCGCCCATGTCGTACGACTCGGCTTCCCACTCCACGGTGGTCGGCGTGGCCGTCGTGGTCGAGCCCTCCGTCGTGTAGGTGCGGAAGTCGTCGGCCTTGAGGGTGGCCATCTCGCCGTCGTCGAGGGTCACGATCTGGCGGGTGTGGGCCACCAGCGCGGCAACGTCGGAGGCGACGAACATCTCCTTCTCGCCGATGCCGAGGACGACCGGGGAGCCGTTGCGGGCGACGACGATGCGGTCGTTGAAGTCCGCGTGCATCACCGCGATGCCGTAGGTGCCCTCGACGGAGCGCAGCGCCTCGCGGACCTTCTCCTCCAGCGTTTCGGCCTGAGCGCGGGCGATCAGGTGGACCAGCACCTCGGTGTCGGTCTCGGAGAGGAAGACGATGCCGTCGGCGACGAGTTTCGCGCGGAGCTCGGAGGCGTTGTCGATGATGCCGTTGTGGACGACGGCGACCCTGTTCTCCGCGTCCATGTGCGGGTGGGCGTTCGCGTCGCTCGGGGCACCGTGGGTGGCCCAGCGGGTGTGCGCGATGCCGGTCGTCCCCGCGAAACGCTTGGGGACGCGGGCCTCCAGCTCGCGGACGCGGCCCTTCGCCTTGACCATCTTCAGCGTGCCCGGCTTGCCTGCCGCCGCCTTGCCCGTCACGACGATGCCCGCCGAGTCGTACCCCCGGTACTCCAGCCGCTGCAGACCTTCCAGCAGCAGCGGAGCCACGTCACGCCTACCGATGTATCCGACGATCCCGCACATGTTTTCTACCCCTCCTACGACGAACGGATGCCCTGCGGTGCTCGGCCTCCGGCGGAGCCTCAGCCGTAGACGATGCGGCGCAGCTGCCGGAGCGAGAGCTCCGGCGGTGCCACCGCGCGGTGCGGCAGCTCGGCCGCGATCCGCTCGAAGATCTCCGTGTTGACCAGCCCGCCGGACTGCAGTTCGCGGTGGCGGCGCCGGACGAACGCCTCGGTCGTCTCGTCGAAGAACGCCAGCACGTCGAGTACCACCCGGGCTGCTTCGCCGCGCTGGAGCGAGGTGGAGCGTACGAGGTGGTCGATGAGGTCGTCGTGGGACGAGCGGCGTTCGAGCACCCGTTGATACTGCGTGGAAGGGCAGGCTTATGCAAGAAATCTGCCCGAAATCGGGCAGGAGCTGTGTGGAACATGTGCTTCGGTGGCCGGTGTTTCTTCTCTGCGGCATTCACCGGGGAGCTCTCGGCGGTCCACGGGAGCCCTGCGGCGGGTGGCCGGAAGCGACCCGCACGAGCAAACCGTTACGCCGGGTAACCCCTCTCCGAGGTGAAGCGCACCGGCTGATGTGGGCCACCGGGGACGGACACGCTCCGCCACGGGGCCCCGTGCGATCGGCCTGCCGTCCCCGTCCGCCCGGTCGGTTACGGCCCGGGCGTCGGCGTTCATCCGGCCACGGCGGCCGGAGGAGGAGGCGTGTCGGGGTGGGTCGCTGCCGGGCGCGCCGGTTGCACGGCGGCACGCGGCGGTGCGGGTCCGGGGCGCGCCGTGGTCACACCCCGAAGTCGCCCCGGCAGGCGTCGAGCCCTTCCACCGAAACCTCCACCCGACGGTGCTCCGCCCACCGGGCCCGGTCCAGCCGGAGCCGGCGGAGCGCGGTGGGGGTCCCGCGCACGGCGGCGACCGTCAGGCCGTCCGGCAGGTAGCCCAAGCGGCGCGAGACGCCGAGGGAGGCCGGATTGTCGGTCATCGCCGCCGATACGGCGTACCGGGCGCCCAGGCCCTCGAAGGCCAGGTGCAGCACGGCCGCCCGCATCTCCGTGCCGAAGCCCTGCCCCTGGTGGGCGAGGCCGAGCCAGGAGCCGGTCTTGGCCTCGCGGGTCACGGCGAAGCTCCTCGCCATCAGGTCCTGCCGACCGACGACCTCTCCGTCGTGCACGACGGCGAGGCTCAGACACCAGTCGTCCACGGACCAGTTCGCGACCGTGGACAGCACGTGCTGGAACACCGCCCGCGCGACCGTCCCGGGCTCCCCGTCGGTCCACGGCACGGTGAACGGCATGCGGTCCGGCGCGTGCACACCCGCGGCGGCGACGGCCGCGAGCCGGTCGGTGAGCGCGGTGTCCGGCAGCCGGAGTTCGAGCCGGGGTGTGCGGATACGGAGTCCGTGCAGGGGCCAGTGGGCGTACGGGGTCGTGAGCGGCGTCATGGCCGGACTCTGTCGCAGGGGCGGGAATGGTGTCGACCGGATAGGGGCGCCCACGGCGACGCGGGCCGCAGGCTCCGCGCTCACCCTGTCGGCGGGGGCCGCGGCGGACAGCCCTCGCGCTCAGGCCGCCGGAAGCCCCAGCTCCCGTGCGATCAGCATCCGCTGGACCTCGCTCGTGCCTTCGCCGATCTCCAGGATCTTGGAGTCGCGCCACATGCGGGCGACCGGGTACTCGTTCATGAAGCCGTAGCCGCCGTGGATCTGGGTGGCGTCGCGGGCGTTGTCGACGGCGACCGTCGAGGAGTACAGCTTCGCGATGGCGGCCTCCTTCTTGAAGGGCTCGCCGGCCACCAGCCGGGAGGCCGCGTCGCGCCAGCCGACGCGGGCCATGTGGGCGCGGGTCTCCATGTCGGCGATCTTGAACTGGATGGCCTGGTTGGCACCGATCGGGCGGCCGAAGGCGTGCCGCTCGGCGGCGTACTTCACCGACTCGTCCACACAGCCCTGGGCCAGCCCGGTCGCCAGCGCGGAGATGGCGATGCGGCCCTCGTCGAGGATGCGGAGGAACTGGGCGTACCCCCGGCCCTCCTCGCCGAGCAGGTTGGCCACGGGGACGCGGACGTCGGCGAAGGAGAGCTCGCGGGTGTCGGAGGCGTTCCAGCCGACCTTGGAGTACGGGGCGGCGACCGTGAAACCGGGGGTGCCGGACGGGACGACGATCGCGGAGATCCGCGGTGAGCCGTCCTCCTTGCGACCGGTCACCGCCGTCACGGTCACCAACTCGGTGATGTCCGTACCGGAGTTGGTGATGAAGCACTTGGAGCCGTTGATGACCCACTCGCCCGCCTCCTCGTCCAGCACCGCCGTGGTGCGGGTGCCGCCCGCGTCCGAGCCGCCGTCCGGTTCGGTCAGCCCGAACGCGCCCAGCGCCTCGCCCGAGCAGAGCCTCGGCAGCCACCGCCGCTTCTGCTCCTCGGTGCCGAAGCGGTACACCGGCATGGCGCCCAGCGAGACCCCCGCCTCCAGCGTGATCGCCACCGAGGAGTCGACCCTGGCCAGCTCCTCCAGGGCGATCCCGAGGGCGAGGTAGTCGCCGCCCATCCCGCCGTACTCCTCCGGGAACGGCAGCCCGAACAGTCCCATCCGCCCCATCTCCCGCACGATCTCGTACGGGAACTCGTGGCGCTCGTAGTAGTCACCGATCGATGGGGCGACCACCTCGCGGGCGAACTCCTCCACGGTGCGGCGCAGTTCCTCGTGCTCGGCGGCGAGCCGGTGATCCAGGGTCATGGCGGGGGTCACTCCTCGGGGGAGGCGGGGGAGGCGGGGGACGGGGCCGGAGTCGGCGCGAGCGCGCGGACGGTGCGGGACGGGCTCGGGCGGCCCAGCTTCCCCGCCAGCCACACGCTGGTGGCGGTGAGGGCGTCGAGGTCGACCCCGGTGTCGATGCCGAGGCCCCGGAGCATCCACACCAGGTCCTCGGTGGCGAGGTTTCCGGTCGCGCTCTTCGCGTACGGGCAGCCACCGAGGCCGCCCGCCGACGCGTCGACGGTGGTGACCCCGTGCTGGAGGGCGGCGAGGGTGTTGGAGAGGGCCTGGCCGTAGGTGTCGTGGAAGTGCACGCCGATCGCGTCGGTGCGCACCCCTTCCTCGTTCAGTGCGGCGAGCAGGGTCTGTACGTGGCCGGGGGTGGCGACGCCGATCGTGTCGCCGAGGGAGAGTTCGTCGCAGCCCAGGTCCATCAGCGCTTTCGCCACCAGGACGACCCGGTGCACCGGTACCGGCCCCTCCCAGGGGTCGCCGAAGCACATCGAGAGGTAGCCACGCACGTGCACCCGGTCCTCCTTCGCGCGGGCCACGACCGGCTCGAACATCGCCAGCGATTCGGCGACGGACCGGTTGAGGTTGCGGGCGGCGAAGCTCTCCGTCGCGGAGCCGAAGACCGCGATCCGCCGTGCCCCGAGCGCGAGTGCCCGCTCCAGCCCGCGCTCGTTCGGTACGAGGACAGGGAGCGCGACCCCGCCCACCCCGCCCGGCCCCGGCAGATCGCCGAGCATCGGGAACAGCTCTTCCGCGTCGGCGAGTTGGGGCACCCACTTGGGGTGGACGAAGCTCGTCGCCTCGACGGTGGTGAGTCCGGCGGCGGCGAGCCGGTGGATGAACTCGGACTTCACGGCGGTCGGCAGGGCCGTCTTCTCGTTCTGCAGCCCGTCGCGCGCGCCCACTTCGTGGATACGGACCCGGGCGGGCAGGTCCGGCACGGCGACGGTCATCGGCAGGGCGGGGCGTTCGGGCGTGGTCATGGCTGCCTCTCCTCGGGTGCCGTGGGGACTGCCGGGTCCGCCGCGGGGTCCGGCCCTGTGTCCGGCGCGACCACGGCCAGGACCTGGTCCATGGCGACGGTGGCACCCGGTGAGACGTCCAGCTCGGTGACGGTCCCGGCGTGCGGGGCGGAGATGACGTGCTCCATCTTCATCGCCTCGACCACCAGCAGCGCCTGCCCCGCCGACACCGTGTCCCCGACCGCGACCTTGACCACGGTGACCGTGCCCGGCATCGGCGCCGCGAGAGTGTCCGCACCCGCGCGGGCCGCCCCGCTCAGAGACGCCTCCACCGGGTCGTGGTCCCGCACCTGCCAGGTGTCGCCGTCGCGCCCGAGCCACTGCCCGGCGCGCCGGAAACGGTGCACCACGCCGTCGAGTTCGACGGTCACCCGGTCCGGGCCGACCGCCGCGCCCGGAGGCGCCTCGCGTACCACCGGCTCCTCTCCCGCCACTCGCAGCGGGAAAGCGAGCGGGGCGGGGGAGCCGCCGGTGCGCCAGCCGTTCGGTACGGAGAACGGGTCCGTCCAGCCGTTCGCGTCCGGCACCGGCGCGAGCGCGTCCCCCCGTACGGCGGCGGCCGCCGCGTACACCTCGTCCGGGACGCCGTCCGGGACGAGCCCGGCCGCCTCGCGCTCCACGAGCCCCGTGTCCAGCTCGCCCGCGACCACCGCCGGGTGGGCCAACAGCCGTCGCAGGAAACCCGCGTTGGTCGGTACGCCCAGGATCACCGTGTCCGCGAGCGCGGCCCGCAGCCGGCGCAGCGCCGTCGCCCGGTCGGGGCCGTACGCGATGACCTTCGACAGCATCGGGTCGTACAGCGAACCGACCTCCGTGCCCTCGCTCAGCCCCGAGTCCGTCCGGACCCCGCCGCCCCGCGGTTCGTCCAGCGCGAGCACCGTGCCGCCGGAGGGCAGGAAACCGCGCGCCGGGTCCTCGGCGCAGACCCGGGCCTCCACGGCGTGTCCGGTGAGGGTGATGTCGTCCTGGGCGTAGGGGAGTTGCTCGCCGGAGGCGACGCGCAGCTGCCACTCCACCAGGTCGAGCCCGGTGACCAGCTCGGTGACGGGGTGCTCGACCTGGAGCCGGGTGTTCATCTCCATGAAGCAGTACGCGGCCGGGTCGCCGCCCGGCACGATGAACTCGACCGTGCCCGCCCCGACATAGCCGCAGGAGCGGGCCGCCTTCACCGCCGCCTCGCCCATCGCCGCCCGGGTCCCGGCGTCGAGCAGCACGGACGGCGCCTCCTCGATCACCTTCTGGTGGCGGCGCTGGAGCGAGCACTCGCGCTCGCCGAGGTGGACGACGTTGCCGTGGGTGTCCGCCAGCACCTGGATCTCGATGTGCCGGGGGCGCTCGATCCACCGCTCGACCAGCAGCGTGTCGTCACCGAAGGAGGCCGTCGCCTCCCGGCGGGCCCCCGCGATCTCCTCGGCGAGCAACGCCTCGTCGTGCACCAGCCGCATGCCCTTGCCGCCGCCGCCCGCCGAGGGCTTCAGCAGCACCGGCATGCCGATCTCGCGGGCGGAGTCCGCGAGTTGGGAGTCGGTGAGGCCGCTTCCCGAGGAGCCGGGGACCACCGGGACTCCGGCCGCCGCGACCGTCTCCTTGGCCCGGATCTTGTCGCCCATCAGGGCGATCGCGTCGGCGCCCGGCCCGATGAAGACGAGCCCCGCCCGTGCGCACGCCCGTGCGAAGGCGGCGTTCTCCGCCAGGAACCCGTACCCCGGATGGACCGCCTCGGCGCCCGTACGGCGGGCGGCCTCCAGCAGCGCGGGCACGCTGAGGTAGCTCTGTGCGGCGGGCGGCGGGCCGATCCGTACCGCCGTGTCCGCCTCCCGTACGTGCCGCGCTCTCGCGTCCGCGTCGCTGAAGACCGCGACCGACCGGACGCCGAGGGCGCGCAGCGTCCGGATGACCCGTACCGCGATCTCGCCCCGGTTGGCGACCAGCACCGTGCTGAACATGGACGTCCTCACCTCACTCTCAGCCGCATCTCAGCCGCATCTCGGTCGCATCGACCCTGGTCCCGCTCTCACATCCGGAAGATGCCGAAGCCGGGGTCCGTCGGATTCCGCTCGGGCAGCGGGGCGTTGGCGCACGCGGTCAGGGCCAGACCGAGCACCTGCCGGGTGTCCGCCGGGTCGATCACCCCGTCGTCCCAGAGCCGGGCGGTCGCGTAGTAGGCGTCGCCCTGCTCCTCGTACTGCGCGCGGACCGGCGCCTTGAACGCCTCCTCGTCCTCGGCGCTCCAGTCGTCGCCGAGCTGGTCGCGCTTGACCGTGGCGAGGACGGAGGCGGCCTGTTCGCCGCCCATCACCGAGATCTTGGCGTTGGGCCACATCCACAGGAAGCGTGGGGAGTAGGCCCGGCCGCACATGGAGTAGTTGCCCGCGCCGTACGAACCGCCGACCACCACGGTCAGCTTCGGTACCCGGGTCGTGGCGACGGCGGTGACCATCTTCGCGCCGTGCTTGGCGATGCCCCCGGCCTCGTACGCCTTGCCGACCATGAAGCCCGAGATGTTCTGGAGGAAGACCAGCGGAATGCCGCGCTGGTCGCACAGCTCGATGAAGTGCGCGCCCTTGAGGGCCGACTCGGAGAACAGGATGCCGTTGTTGGCGACGATCCCCACCGGATGTCCGTGGACGTGCGCGAACCCGGTGACCAGCGTCTGACCGTACTCCGCCTTGAACTCCGCGAACCGCGACCCGTCCACCACCCGGGCGATCACCTCGCGCACGTCGTACGGGGTGCGTGAGTCGACCGGCACCGCGCCGTACAGCCCCGCGGGGTCCACCGCCGGATCCTCGCCCTGCCGCACCGTCCAGGGCAGCGCCCCGCGGGCGGGGAGCGTCGCCACGATGTTCCGTACGGCCCGCAGCGCGTGCGCGTCGTCCTCGGCGAGGTGGTCGGTGACCCCGGACGTGCGCGAGTGGACCTCGCCGCCGCCCAGCTCCTCCGCCGTGACGACCTCGCCGGTCGCCGCCTTCACCAGCGGCGGTCCACCGAGGAAGATCGTGCCCTGACCGCGCACGATGACCGCCTCGTCGCTCATCGCGGGGACGTACGCGCCCCCCGCCGTGCAGGAGCCCAGCACCGCCGCGATCTGCGGGATTCCGGCCGCCGACATCCTGGCCTGGTTGAAGAAGATCCGGCCGAAGTGGTCCCGGTCCGGGAACACCTCGTCCTGCATCGGCAGGAAGGCCCCGCCCGAGTCCACGAGGTAGAGGCAGGGGAGACGGTTCTCCAGCGCCACCTCCTGCGCCCGCAGGTGCTTCTTCACGGTCATCGGGTAGTACGTGCCGCCCTTGACGGTCGCGTCGTTGGCGACGATCACGCACTCCCGGCCGCTCACCCGGCCGATCCCCGCCACCACCCCGGCGGCCGGTGCCGCGCCGCCGTACAGCCCGTCGGCGGCCAGCGGCGCCAGCTCCAGGAAAGGCGAACCGGCATCGAGCAGGGTGTCCACCCGGTCCCGGGGAAGCAGCTTGCCGCGCGCCACGTGACGGGCGCGCGCCTTCTCACCCCCGCCGAGCCGGGCCGAGGCGAGCCGCGCGCGCAGCTCGTCGGCGAGCGCGCGGTGCGCCGCCTCGTTGGCCCGCCAGGCCTCGGAGGCGGGATCGGCCGCGCTGCGAAGGACCGGTGCCTGAGGTGCCGGTGCCTGTGGTGCCGGTGCCCGCTGCATCGTGCCGAGCCTCCATCCCCGTGACCGGTGGGGCCCGTGCCCCCGCCGTGCGGTTAATGAGCGTTAACGCGAACGGCCTCAGGTTAACGAGCGCTAACGGCCCTGTCTAGAATCAATCCCCATGAGCACCCATGTCACCGCCCGCGTCGCGGGAGCCACCCGCCGGGAGCAGATCCTCCGGGAAGCCGCGCTCCTCTTCGCCGAACGCGGCTTCCACGGCGTCGGTGTCGACGAGATAGGCGCCGCCGTGGGCATCAGCGGCCCCGGCCTCTACCGGCACTTCCCCGGCAAGGACGCGATGCTCTCCGAGCTGCTGGTCGGCATCAGCGAACGCCTCCTCACCGGCGGCCGGCTGCGGGTCGAGGAGGACGCCGCCGCCCGGGAACCCTCCCCGGAGGCCCTGCTGGACGCGCTCATCGAGGGCCACATCGACTTCGCCCTCGACGACCGCCCCCTGATCACCCTGCACGACCGCGAGCTCGACCGCCTGCGTGACGCCGACCGCAAGCGGGTACGCCGCCTCCAGCGCGAGTACGTCGAGATCTGGGTGTCCGTCGCCCGGACCCGCTACCCCGCCCTCACCGAGGCCGAAGCGCGCGTCACCGTGCACGCCGTGTTCGGCCTGCTCAACTCCACCCCCCGCCTGGCCCGCCCCGAAGCGCTCCCCGACCGTGCGGCGACGGCGAAGCTGCTGCACCGCCTCGCCCGGGGCGCCTTCGCGGCGGCCGCCGGCGAGCGCTGAGCGCTGCGTACGGTCCCGGCCGGTCCCGGCGTACGAGATGCCGGGCGTGGCGCGCACAGGTGACGGCAGAATGGGCGCCATGCCGATACCCAGCCGCGCCGAACTCACCGACCACCTCGTCCGTACGCGCATCGCCGGCGACGTGGCCACGCCCCGCGACAACAACCTCGCGCACTACCGGGCGCTCGCCAACGGAGACCGCCACTACTGGCTCGGACTGGACCTCGGCGACCGCTGGACCGACGAGCAGGACGTCCTCGCCGTCATGGCGGAGCGCTGCGGGGTCATCGACGACCCGGCCCACCGCTTCGGCCAGGACACCATCGACCCCGAACTGACCGTCGACGCACTCGACCGGATGGCGGAACGCCTGCGCAAGGCGGTGGCGGACACCGAGAGCGTCCTCGTCGCCACCGGCCACCCCGGCGGCCTCCTCGACGTGCACCGCAGGACGGCGGACGCGCTGCGCGCGGCGGGCTGCGAGATCGTGACGATCCCGGCCGGGCTGCGCGCGGACGAGGGGAACGTCGTCCAGTTCGCGGACGTCGCGGTCCTGGAACACGGTGCGTCCCTCTGGCACACCCACTCCCCGGCCCCGATGGCCGCCATCCTGGACGGCCTGGAGCGCGACGGCCGCCCGCAGCCGGACCTCGTCCTCGCCGACCACGGCTGGGCGGGCTGCGCGGGCGGGCGCGGACTCGACGCCATCGGCTACGCCGACTGCAACGACCCCGCCCTCTTCCTCGGCGAGGCGGAGGGCGCCCTCCTGGTCACCGTCCCGCTGGACGACAACGTGCCGGACCCGCGCCACTACGACCCGCTGACGGAGTACCTGCTGGACGCGGCGGGGCTGGGGCGGAGCTGAACCGGCCCACGGGCCCGGCCTCCCGGGAGATCCGCGCCCCCTCGACGGGGACCTTCGCCCTCGTGCGGGACCGCTGACGGCCCCCGGGCTTGACCCTGACGCGCGGGTCAAGGGCTAGCTTCCTCGCAGCCGCCGGGCGGATGTGTCCCGCCGCCCGCCGGACACCACCTAGCGCCAGGAGCCCGCGATGTCCGCCGACCTGCCCCGCACCTCCCGCGAGATCCGCCTCGCCGTGACGCCCGACGGGCTGCCCGAGGCCGGACACTTCACCCTCGCCGAGACCCCGGTCCCTCGGCCCGGTCCCGGCGAGGTGCTCGTCCGCAACAGCCACTTCGCCCTCTTCGCCGGGCTGCGCACCCTGATGGGCACCGAGAACGACGGGGTCCCGCTGCCTCCGCTGCGCGGCGGCGACACCGTCATCGGGCCGGCGGTGGGCGAGGTCGTCCTCGCGCCGGACGGCGGTCCGCTGCGGCCGGGTGACCGGGTGACGCATCTGCTCGGCTGGCGGGAGTACGCCGTGCTGCCCGTCGGTCAGGTGCTGCCGCTCGGCGACGAACTTCCCGACCCCGTCGCCCATCTCGCCCAGGGATCGTCCGCGTACGGCGCGCTGACCCGGCTCGCCGAGGTGCGACCCGGCGACACCGTGCTCGTCACGGGGGCGGCCGGGGCGGTCGGCACTCTCGCCGGTCAGATCGCCCGGTTGCTGGGCGCGGGGCGGGTCGTCGGCACCACCGGCTCACCCGCCAAGGCCGAACGGCTGGTGGCCGAACTCGGTTACGACGCCGTGGTGGTGCGCGGCGCCGGAGACTTCGCCGGGCAGCTGGCCGAGGCGGCGCCCGGGGGCATCGACGTGCTGCTGGACCTCGTCGGCGGCGAACAGCTCACGACGGCGGTGGAAGCGGCCCGCCCGGGCGCCCGGTTCGCCCTGGTCGGCGCGCTCTCCGGACAGCTGGACGCCCGGCGCGGCGGAGGCAGCGCACCCGCCGGGATCGACACGTACCGGCTGATCGTCAAGGGCCTCTCGGTACGCGGTTATGCCGGTGGCGACCACCCGGACGTGGAGGCGGAGTGGACCCGGCGGTTCGGCGGCTGGCTGCGGTCGGGCGAAATCCGCTTCCCGTACACCCCCGTCGCGGGCCTGGAGAACGCCCCGCTCGCGTTCCAACAACTCGTCGAGGGGCGGCATTTCGGCGGCGTCGTGGTGGAAGTCTCCTCCTGACGGCTAAGTACGGGGCGCGGACCCCGAGAAGTGGGACCGGAGGCGGTGCGGATGCGGATCGGGGACGCGGCAGCGGCGGCGGGAACGACCCCACGGGCCCTGCGCTTCTACGAACAGCGCGGCCTGCTCGCCCCGGCAGCCCGGACCTCCTCCGGCCAACGGGAGTACGACCTGGAGGACGTTGCCAGGGTCCGCGTCGTGCGGGAGCTGCTTGCCGCCGGACTCACCGTGGCGGACGTACACGCCTGCGCCGACCGCCTCCACCTGCTGACCTCGGGCCGCCCGGTGCGGTGCGCCTCGACCGAGCCCGGATCGCCCGGAGTCGTCGGACAGCGGCTCGCCGCCCTCGACGCGGAGATCGCCCGCCTCACCGGACTGCGCGAGGCACTGGCACGGAAGGTGTCGGGGGAAGGGCCCGGGGCGGAGCCGGAGTCGCCTTCCCGGACGCCGGTCACGCGGGTGATCCCGTCAGGTGCGGCGACCACGTCGTAGAGGTAGGAGCGGTCGTCGCCGTCATGCCTCCGGCACCGTACCGAGCGCCTCGGGCGGGCGCCCCCCGGACATCGGTCGTCAGCGGCATGCGCGGACCCGGTCACCCCGCCGACCCGCCCCGCTCCCGCTCCCGCCGCTGGGCCGGGCCCGGCGTCGGGTCCAGGTAGACCCGCTTCACGGACGGGAAGCGCTCGCGCAGCCGCTGCTCGGCGCGCTCGCAGGCCCACTCGACGTCCGCGGCGCTCGCCAGGTCCCGGAAGTCGACCTTCGCGGCGATCAGGATCTCCGTCGGCCCCTGGATCAGCGTGGTCAGCTCCAGCACCTCCACGATGTGGGGCACGGTGAGGAGTTCGGCCCGGACCCCCGCCCGCATCGCCTCGGGCAGCGGCCGGCCGATGAGCAGTTGCGCGTTGGACCGGCCGAGGACCCACGCCACGTACACCAGCAGGACACCGATCAGTACGGACGCGATGCCGTCCCACACCCCGGACCCGGTCAGCTGCCCGCCGAGCAGACCGCCCGCCGCGAGGACCAGCCCGACCAGAGCCGCCGAGTCCTCCATGACCACGGCCTTCACCGCCGTGTCCGGGGTGTGCCGCAGGTAGTGCGCGGCGGGGGCGTGCAGCCTCGCGGCCTCGTGGCGCACCTGCTTGACCCCCGTCCGCAGCGAGAAGCCCTCCAGCAGGAAGGCGACGGCCAGCACGATGTACGAGACGAGGGGATCGCCCAGCTTCTCGCCCGACACGAGAGTGTGCACCCCGTCGTAGACCGAGAACACCGCGCCGCCGACGAAGGTGGCGATCGAGGCGAGCATCGCCCAGATGTAGCGCTCGGGGCCGTACCCCAGCGGGTGTTCCTCGTCGGCCGGCTTCTCGCTGCGCTTGAGGGCGGTGAGGAGCATGACCTCGGTGACGGTGTCGGCGACCGAGTGCGCGGCCTCCGAGAGCATCGCGCTCGAACCGCTGATCAGGCCCGCGACCGCCTTCGCCACGGCGATGCCGAGGTTGGCGGACGCCGCGACGACGACGGTGGTCGTGGACTCGCGGGACTTCTCCGTACGGGCGGCGTGCTCGGGGCTCATCGGGCCGCCGGGGCTCTTCGCGGGGTCGGCACTCATGGGGGCGAGTATGTCCGTGATGCGGCGGGACATTCCGTACCGGCGCGATCGCGCGGCGACGTTTCAGCGCTCGCGCGGGGTGCGGATCAGGCCCTCCTGGATCACGGTGATCGCGAGGCGTCCGTCCTCGGTCCATATCCGTGCCTGGCCGAGACCGCGCCCGCCGGACGAGGTCGGGGACTCCTGGTCGTACAGCAGCCACTCGTCCGCCCGGAACGGCCGGTGGAACCACATCGCGTGGTCCAGGCTCGCCCCGACCACGTCGCCGACCGCCCAGCCGCCGCGCCCGTGGGCCAGCAGCACGGAGTCCAGCAGTGTCATGTCGGAGACGTACGTCGCCAGGCACACGTGCAGCAGTGCGTCGTCGGCGAGCTTGCCCCGGGTGCGGAACCACACCTGCGAGCGAGGCTGTCGGGGCTGCCCGGCGGTGGCGAACGGCGGAGCCTCCACGTACCGCAGGTCCACCGCCGCCCGCGCCTCCAGCACCCGGTCGATCATGCCGGGGTCGGTGAAGCGGTCGGCGTACCGCGGCATCATCTCGGCGGCCGTCGGCAGGGTCTCCGGGTCCGGGGCGTCCGGCATGGCGACCTGGTGCTCCATCCCCTCCTCGTACGTCTGGAAGGACGCGGAGAGGTGGAAGATCGGCTGCCCGTGCTGCACCGCGACGACCCGGCGGGTGGTGAAGGACCGGCCGTCGCGGATGCGGTCGACGCTGTAGACGATCGGCGCGCCCGGGTCGCCCATCCGCAGGAAGTACGAATGGAGGGAGTGCGCCTGGCAGCCGTCGGGCACGGTACGGCCGGCCGCGACGAGCGCCTGGGCCGCGACCTGGCCGCCGAACACCCGGGGCACCACCGCCGAGCGGCTGGCGCCCCGGAAGATGTCCCGCTCGATCCGCTCCAGGTCGAGCAGATCGAGCAGGGAATCGAGTGCTTCGCTCATGGAAGGAACGTAGCCGTCCTGGATCGTGTTCGGTCGCTGAGTGCGGGACAGCGCTCAAAGCGTGCGGGACAGCGCTCAAAGCGTGCGTGTCGGACGCCGCCGGGCAGGCGGGACTTTCGCTACACGCTTCAGAGGCCCATGGACTTGGCGATGATGGACTTCATGACCTCGCTGGTACCGCCGTAGATGCGGTTGACGCGGTTGTCCGCGTACAGGCGCGCGATCGGGTACTCGTTCATGTAGCCGTAACCGCCGTGCAGCTGGAGGCACTTGTCGATCACCCGGTGGGCGACCTCGGTGCAGAACAGCTTGGCGGAGGCCGCCTCGGCGGCGGTCAGCTCCTTGGCGTCCAGCGCCTCGATCGCCCGGTCCACGACGGCCTCGGCCGCGTCCACCTCGGCCTGGCAGGCGGCCAGTTCGAACTTGGTGTTCTGGAACGCGGCGACCGGCTTGCCGAAGACGGTGCGCTCGGAGACGTAACTCTGGGCGAACCGGACAGCGGCCTTGGCCTGCGAGTACGCGTTGACCGCGATGCCCAGGCGCTCCTGCGGCAGGTTCTGGCCGAGGTAGGAGAAGCCCTTGTTCTCCTCGCCGAGCAGGTCCTCGACCGGGACCTTCACGTCCACGAACGACAGCTCCGCGGTGTCCGAGGTGCGCAGGCCCAGCTTGTCGAGCTTGCGGCCGACCGAGTAGCCCTCGGCCTTGGTGTCGACCACCAGCAGCGAGATGCCGTGACGGCGGTCGTCGGCCTTCGGGGCGTCCGTACGGGCGCAGACGATCACGCGGTCCGCGTGCACGCCGCCGGTGATGAAGGTCTTGGAGCCGTTGAGGACGTAGTGCGTGCCGTCCTCGGAGAGCTTGGCGGTGGTCTTCATGCCGGCCAGGTCGGAGCCCGTGCCCGGCTCGGTCATGGCGATGGCGTACATCGTCTTGCCGGTCACGAAGTCCGGCAGCCAGCGCTCCTTCTGCTCCTTCGTGGCGTACGCCTTGAGGTACGGCAGGCAGAGCAGCACGTGCACGCCCGAGCCACCGAAGGAGACGGCCGCGCGTGCGGTCTCCTCGGAGATGATCGCCTCGAACTTGAACGACTCGATGCCGGCGCCGCCGTACTCCTCGTCCACCTCGATGCCGAAGATGCCCAGCTCGGCCAGCTTGTAGTAGAAGTCACGCGGCACCAGACCGGACGTGAACCACTCGTCGTACACGGGGACGACCTCGGCCTCGATGAAAGCGCGAACGGTCTCCCGGAACGCCTCGTGGTCCTCGTTGAATACCGTACGGCGCACGGGGTGCCTCCTTGGTCGGGTGCGTGGCTTCGGCGAGCAGGTCGCTCCGGCGCCGCTTCGATGCCGCTCGGTCCCGTCTCCGGTTCCGCGCCGTCGAATGTGGCTAAGCGCTTGCTCAGTCTCCCTGTCGAAGTTACCCGGCGGTCACGGAGCTGTCCAGGGTGATGCCCCCCACTCCGCCGCGCACTCCGCGGGACGATCCTCCGCCCGTGGAGGCCTGTTGGGTACCCCTGTCTCCTTCGGGCGTTCTTCGGGCGGCCGCGTCCCGGACGCTTGCGCCGCCGGTGGGTCCGCGGGTAATTCGGGACCGGTCCGGCTGCCTGTATCGGTATGTCGGTATTTCTGTGCACGGTGCGGTGACACCGCGAAATAGAGGGCGATTCCGGGAAATTGCCGCCGTGCCCGGGAAGCGGGGCGGGAAGGTGGCCCGGGAAGTGGAACCGGAAGGTGGCCTTCGTTCGTGTTCCGTTCTGCTGGTGGGTGTTTCGCGGTGTCCGCGCGCACGCGTCACCCGACGTCCGGGCGTCGCGGCCGGGGTCGTCCACGAAAGGGAATGCGTCATTCCGTCAGTGGTCGAGACATTCCGTCTCCCCGATGACGTGATTCATGAAGAGATCAGTAGCATTTCGCCGTTCGGTGATGTTCTGTTCATTCAGGGGGAAAATTGAGACCGAATCGAGTGAGTGGCACGGCTGCCGTCGCGCTCGGAGTTCTGGCAGTGCTCGGACTTCAGGGTGTTTCGACCGGTGCCGTGGCCGCGGAGTCACGGATTGCCGCGGAGGCACCGGCCGCCACGCACGTGCAGGCCGGCGGTACGGGGGCGTACGGCGCCGGGAAGCGGGCGGACGGACCGGTCAGGAGCGAGGTGCACAAGCTCGCCCTGAAGGCCGACGGCCGTCAGAAGGCAGCCCTCTCGCGGCGTGCGACCGAGCCGTTCGGGCTGCTGGGCGTGTCCTGGCCCGACGCCGGCGCCACGATAAAGGGCACGATCGAGGCTCGTACCCGCAGTGCGGAGACCGGGGCGTGGTCGGACTGGATCACGCTGGAGCCGTACGCGCCCGGCCTCGACGGCGAGCGTCCCGCTGAGCGCGGATCCACGGAGCCCGTCTGGGTGGGACGTTCGAACGGTGCCGAGGTACGGGTGAGCGACGGGGCGTCCGCGGGCGTCCTGCCGGCCGGCCTCCGTCTCGACATGGTCGACCCGGACCTCGACGCGGGGACCAGCCCCTCGGGCGCCGGTGCCGCGGGGACCACGGCCTCGGCGGGCAATGCCGCGAGCGCCCGGCCCGCGGTCTACTCCGCGACCGGCGCGTCGGCCACCGGTACGTCCGTCGCCGCGGGGGAGGCGGCCGAGATCGAGCCGGGTCCGCCGTCCACGGTCCCGCAGCCGCCGGTCGTCACCCGCGCCGAGTGGGGGGCCGACGAGTCGCTCGACGACGAGGGGCCCATCTATCTGGAGAAGGGCGTCATCAAGGCGGTCTTCGTCCACCACACCACCGACGCCGATTACAACTGCGCGGACTCCGCCGCCATCGTGCGGGCCATTCACGTCTACCACGTGAAGACCAACGGCTGGCGCGACCTCGGATACAACTTCCTGGTCGACAAGTGCGGAACGATCTTCGAGGGCCGTCAGGGCGGTATCGACCAGCCCGTCATGGGCGCGCACACCTACGGCTTCAACAGCGAGTCCACCAGCGTCGCGATCCTCGGTGACTACACGAACACCGCCGCGTCGGCCGCCGCGCTGGAGGCGACCGCACGGGTGGCCGCGTACAAGCTCGGCCAGTACGGCGGCGATCCGGCGGGCACCACCTCGCTGGTGGCCGGTGCCACGCAGACGAACTACGCGGGCCAGTCGTTCGTCGCCGGGCAGTCGTACACGTTCAACCAGATCTCCGGCCACCGGGACGGCTACAACACCGAGTGCCCGGGTGCCATGCTCTACCCGCAGCTCCCGGCCATCCGGACGCTCGCGGCCGGGCCCGTCCAGGGCCTCAAGGTCTCCTCGGTCGGTGGCGGCGCCTTCGCCGTGGACTCCGGCTACGAGACCCCGGGCCCGGTGTCGGTGAACTGGTCGACCACCACGCCCACTTCCCTGATCAGCAAGTTCGAGCTGCTGGCCGACGGGCAGCCGGTGGCGACCACCGCCCCCGGCGCGCGTACCGCCGCCACGACGCTCTCCGTGCCGGGCATCCACAAGCTGGCCGTGAAGGCGTACCACCAGTCGGGCGCGACCACCACCACCGCGGCGGTGAACGTGAACGTCCCCGCTCCGAAGACCTTCGTGCCCGTCACCCCGCAGCGGGTCATGGACACCCGGTCCGGACTGGGCGTGCCCAAGGCGAAGGTCGGCGCCAAGGGCGTCGTGACCCTCCAGGTGACCGGCACCGCCGGAGTTCCCGCCACCGGGGTGGGGGCCGTGGTGCTCAACGTGACCGCGACCGCCCCGACCGAGCTGAGCTACATCTCCGTCTACCCGAACGGGACGACTCGCACGAGCGCGTCGAACCTGAACGTCGTGGAGGGGCTGACGGTCCCGAACCTGGTGATCGTGCCGGTGGTGAACGGCAAGGTGGACTTCTACAACAACGCCGGAACCGTCGATCTGGTCGCGGACATCACCGGCTACTTCAGCACCACCGGTGGGGGGTCCACGCACGTCAA
Source organism: Streptomyces sp. NPDC060198 (assembly GCF_042728415.1). Classification (NCBI taxonomy): domain Bacteria; kingdom Bacillati; phylum Actinomycetota; class Actinomycetes; order Kitasatosporales; family Streptomycetaceae; genus Streptomyces; species Streptomyces sp. NPDC060198. The sequence continues at coordinate 18,670 of NZ_JBHWZJ010000043.1, forward strand.
CCTGGGTCCCGAGCGGGTGATGGACACCCGCTCCGGTCTCGGCGTGCCGAAGGCGAAGGTCGGCGCGAAGGGCGTGGTGACCCTCCAGGTCTCCGGCGCCAACGGCGTGCCGGCGCAGGGCGTCACGGCGGTCGTGCTCAACGTGACGGCGACCAACGTGACCGACCTGACCTATGTGTCGGTCTACCCGGACGGCACGACCCGCACGAGCGCGTCGAACCTGAACGTCGTGAAGAGCCAGATCGCGCCGAACCTGGTGATCGTGCCGGTGGTGAACGGCAAGGTCAGCTTCTACAACAACGCGGGCAGTCTCGATCTGGTCGCGGACATCACCGGCTACTTCACCTCCGGCGGCGAGGGCGCCTCGCACATCAACCTCGGCCCGGAGCGCGTGATGGACACGCGGTCGGGTCTGGGCGTGCCGAAGGCCAAGGTCGGCCCGGCCGGCGTGGTGACCTTGCAGGTCGCGGGCGCCAACGGGGTCCCGGCCACGGGTGTCACGGCCGTGGTGCTGAACGTGACGGCGGCCGCCCCGACCGCCTTGAGCTACGTCTCCGTCTACCCGGACGGCACGACCCGCACGAGCGCGTCCAACCTGAACGTCGTGGCGGGGCAGACCGTTCCGAACCTGGTGATCGTGCCGGTGGTGAACGGCAAGGTCAGCTTCTACAACAACGCGGGCAGCGTCGATCTGGTCGCGGACATCACCGGGTACTTCCGCAAGTGACGTGATGGCGGGAACACCCTGAGCGGGAGGGGTGGGTGCGGCGAGCGTTCTTCGCCGGACCCACCCCTCCCGCCGTGCGTCGGGGCGCGGGTCGAGCCGCCCGTACGCTGAGGCCATGAGTGACATGTACGTGGTGGACTTCTGCCTGGACCTCACGGCCGCGGTACCCATCCCGGTGCTGACCGATCTGCAGTGGCATCTCGGGGTACGGGCGGACGCAGCCGAGTACGGCGAGTCGGGGGTCGCGGGGGCGTATCCGCTGCTGGCCGGGCGCGGACCGGCGGCGCGGGTCGGGGGCGTGCAGGTGGGGGAGTTGGCGAGGACGCCTCGCGGCTGGTCGCTCACCGCCCGCCAGGAGGTGCACGCCGAGTCGCTGCCCGATCTCGACGCCCTCGCCGAGCGGCTCGCCCGGCATTCCCGTACGGAGGGGACCATCGGTTCCCTCCGCTTCTACGAGGACGACGTCCCGGTGCTGCTGGTCAACCGGTCCGGGCTGCTGGTGAAGACGCCGCTCACCGTCGTGGAGCCCGCGCCGACGGCCGAGCTGGCGCGCTGAAGGCGGAGCCGGCGCCGCTCCCGGCCCTCACCGCGGCCGGCTCACGTCAGCCGCAGGGCGAACTGGCTCACGTCAGTCGCAGGGCGAACTGGCTCACGTCAGTCGCAGGGCGAACCACAGCTCCGTCCGTACGTCCATGTCGTCCAGATCCGTGTCCAGCAGCTCCGCGCAGCGGCCGACGCGCTGGCGGACCGTGTTGCGGTGGATCTTGAGGGCCACCGCCGTGCGGTCCCAGCTGCCGTGCAGCGACAGCCAGCAGCGAAGGGTCTCCCGCAGGGTCTTGGAGAGCGGGGCGAGCAGGGTGCGGGCGTGGGCCTCGGCCGCCTCGCCGGTCAGCAGGCCGGTCAGGCCCCGGTCCGCGCGGTGCAGCAGCAACGGGGTACGGGTCGCCTCCGCGCGGGCCAGCGCCCGGGACGCCCGGGTGTCCGCCGCCGCGAGCCCGTCCAGGGGCACGGGGTCGGAGGCGCCGAGTACCCAGCCGGGCTGCGGGGTGAGCCGGGCGGGATCGGTCAGCAACACGCGTACCGCCTCCTCGGGGCGGCGGCCCGTGTCGACCAGGGCCGAACCGAGGGAGGCGCCGAGCGTGCCCGCGGTGAGCGGGGCGGTGCTGCCGCCGCTCGTACGGCGGGCGTGCACCACGGTCCACGGGCCGTCCGAACCGAGCAGCGGCCCCACGTCCCCGGGGGCCGCACCGAGCAGCATCCGTACCAGCGCCGCCGAACGGTCCGCGGAGCCCGCGCCCTGGTGCGGGGCGGCCAGCAGGGAGAGCAGGACGACGGCCATGCCCGCCACGGTGTGGTCGCCGGGCTCGCGGGGGCCGGTGGCGAGGGCGAGCACCAGGCCGTGCCCGCCGCCCAGCGCGTACGCCGACAGATGGGTGCCGTCCACCGTCTCGGTGGCGGACGCGGGAGCGGCCCGGCGCTCCTGCGGGGCGACGACCCGGGCCAGCCGGGAAAGGGCGGTGCGGACCGCCGGGGCGGTACGGGCGCCCGCCGTGTGCACCTCGCCGCCCTCCGGGCTCAGCAGCACCGCGCGTCCGCCCAGCTGGGCCGCCAGCTGATGGAGCACCGCCGGCACGGGGTCGGGGCGGGCCGCGGCCGACGCGAGGGCCTGCTGGGCGCGGGCCGTCCGGCGCAGCTCCTGATGGCGGGCGTCCGCCATCAGCTGCCACACCGCCCGCGCGACCGAGGTGAACGTCGTCTCCGGCGGTACCTCCAGCAGCGGCAGCCCATGCCGCTCGCACGCCCGTGCCAGCCCCGGCGGCACCGACTCGTGCACCGGCCGCACCCCGAAGCCCAGCGCCGCCGCGCCCGCCTCCACCACCCGGGCGACATACCGCTCCGGGTCGCTCAGCAGCACGCCCGCGCTGAGCAGCAGCTCCCCGCCCAGGAGGTAGGGGTAGGGGTCGGCCATCTCCGAGGTGTGCACCCAGAGGATGTCCGCCCGCGGGGGCCCGGCGATCCTGCGCAGTCCCAGCTCCTCGCGGGCCAGCAGCGCGTCCAGGGAGACGGGCGGGGTGGGCGGCCCGGCGGGGCTCGTGGGAGGACCGGCCGGACCGGCCGGCGTGGAGGACCCGGCGGGTTCAGGGGCGGGGAGAGGACCCGTGGGGGAGTCCGGCATGGATGGTTTCTCCATCGTGTACGTCAAGGATGGAGGAAACGTACACTTCAGCGCTGCCTGGCGGCCACCTACCGTCATCAGGGCGCACGAGACGGACGCGACGTACAGAGGCCCCACCGGGCGGACATCCGTCGCCGTCCCGGAGACCGGGGTTTCCGGAAGGCGCCCCGCCCCGGCCGCCCGGCCGCGGGCGCGATCGCGGTACGGACCCGGCGTGCGCACCCGACCGACTGAGATGGAGGGACGCCCATGGCCGTCGACTACGCGGTGATCGTGGTCTATCTGGCCGGCATGCTCGCCATGGGCTGGTGGGGCATGCGCCGCGCCAAGTCCAAAGCCGAGTTCCTGGTGGCCGGACGCAGGCTCGGACCCTCGATGTACTCCGGCACGATGGCCGCCATCGTCCTCGGCGGCGCTTCCACCATCGGCGGTGTCGGCCTGGGCTACCAGTACGGCCTCTCCGGGGCGTGGATGGTCGTCACCATCGGCCTCGGCCTGCTGGCCCTCTCCGTCTTCTTCTCCGCGCGGATCGCCCGGCTGAAGGTCTACACCGTCTCCGAGATGCTCGACCTCCGCTACGGCGGCCGGGCCGGGCTCATCTCCGGCGTGGTCATGTGGGCGTACACCCTCATGCTCGCCGTCACCTCGACCATCGCCTACGCCACGATCTTCGACGTCATCTTCGACCTCGACCGGACCATCGCCATCATCCTCGGCGGTGCGATCGTCGTCGCGTACTCGACGCTCGGCGGCATGTGGTCGATCACGATCACGGACATGGTGCAGTTCGTCGTCAAGACGATCGGCGTGCTCCTGCTGCTGCTGCCCATCGCGGTCGTCAAGGCCGGCGGTTTCAGCGAGATGAAGGCCGAGCTGCCCACCGAGTACTTCGACCCGCTCGGCATCGGCGGCGAAACGATCTTCACCTATGTGCTGATCTACACCTTCGGCATGCTGATCGGCCAGGACATCTGGCAGCGCGTGTTCACCGCGCGCAGCGACCGCACGGCCCGCTGGGGTGGCACCGTCGCCGGCACCTACTGCCTCGTCTACGCCGTCGCCGGAGCCGTCATCGGCACCGCCGCGAAGGTGATGTACCCGAAGCTGCCGAGCGCCGACTCCGCTTTCGCCACGATCGTCAAGGACGAGCTGCCGGTCGGTGTGCGCGGTCTCGTGCTGGCCGCCGCACTGGCCGCCGTGATGTCCACCTCCTCCGGTGCGCTGATCGCCTGCGCCACCGTCGCCAACAACGACATCTGGTCCCGGCTGCGTGGCGCGATCGGCCGGGGGACGGGGGCCCCGGACGGCACGACGACAGCGGGAGCCGACGGGGCCGGTGGTGCCGACGGCGGGCACGACGAGGTACGGGGCAACCGTGTGTTCATCCTCATCATGGGCATCGCCGTCATCCTCATCGCCATCGCCCTCAACGACGTCGTCGAAGCGCTCACCGTCGCGTACAACCTCCTCGTCGCCGGGCTCCTGGTGCCGATCCTCGGCGGACTGCTCTGGCGCCGGGGCACGGCGGCCGGCGCACTGGCCGCGGTCGGCGTCGGAGGGGTCGCGGTCGTCGTCCTGATGGGGGCGTACGGCATCCTTGCCAATGAACCCGTCTACTACGGACTGCTCCTCTCGCTCGCCGTGTACGTCGTCGTCTCGCTGGCCACCAAGCCCACCGACCCCGCCGTGCTCAGCGCCTGGCGCGAACGCCTGGCCGGACGCGACGGGCGCGACGGAGGCGACGGGGACGCCCCCGCGGCCGGCACCTCCCCGCACGAGCCGGCCACCGTGTAGACCACCCGCGCCGGTACACCCCCGCCCGTGCCCCCGCCGCCGACCGCCCCCTCGGTCCGTGCAGGCGGGGGCCAGGGCACGACCGGCCGACACCCGGCCGCCACCGGTTCCAGTCCCACCGGTGGCGGCCACCACCCCACCCGCACGACCGCTTCACCCGCACGACCGCCCCGTCCGCACGATCGCTTCACCTCACGACCGCCCCACCCGCCTCATGCGGACGTCTCCCGAGACCCCGCGGCACGGCCCCCATCCGTGCCCCCACCCCGCGACACCCCGAACGACCCGAAAGAAGGCCCTCCATGAGCAGCAGCGAAACGCCCCGCGGCCCCATCGACTCCTCCCGTGTGCCCCGGTACGCCGGTCCCGCGACGTTCGCCCGGCTGCCCCGGCTCGACGAGGTCGGTACCACCGACGTCGCCGTCGTCGGCGTGCCCTTCGACACCGGCGTCTCCTACCGTCCCGGCGCCCGCTTCGGCGGCAACGCGATCCGCGAGGCCTCGCGCCTCCTGCGCCCCTACAACCCGGCCCAGGACGCCTCGCCGTTCGCGCTCGCGCAGGTCGCCGACGCCGGTGACATCGCGGCCAACCCGTTCAACATCAACGAGGCCGTCGAGACGATCGAGGCCGCGGCCGACGACCTGCTCTCCACCGGCGCCCGGCTGATGACCCTCGGCGGCGACCACACCATCGCCCTGCCGCTGCTGCGTTCCGTCGCCAAGAAGCACGGCCCGGTCGCCCTTCTCCACTTCGACGCCCACCTGGACACCTGGGACACCTACTTCGGCGCCGAGTACACCCACGGCACGCCGTTCCGCCGAGCCGTCGAAGAGGGAATCCTCGACACCTCCGCCCTCTCCCACGTCGGTACCCGCGGCCCGCTCTACGGCAAGCAGGACCTCACCGACGACGCCAAGCTGGGCTTCGGCATCGTCACCTCCGCCGACGTGATGCGGCGCGGTGTCGACGAGATCACCGACCAGCTCCGTCAGCGCATCGGCGACCGGCCGCTCTACATCTCCATCGACATCGACGTGCTCGACCCGGCCCACGCGCCCGGCACCGGCACCCCCGAGGCCGGTGGCCTCACCTCCCGCGAGCTCCTCGAAATCGTGCGTGGCCTCTCCTCCTGCCACCTCGTCTCCGCCGACCTGGTCGAGGTGGCCCCCGCGTACGACCACGCGGAGATCACCGCCGTCGCCGCCTCGCACACCGCCTACGAGCTCACGACGATCATGTCCCGCCAGATCGCCGAGGCGCGCACGAAGTGAGCCACGACCACGACGACCGGCCCCGCCTCACCGCCGCCCAGGCCGAAGCCGCACTCAACCCGCCGCCCGGCCGCAACGGCGGTGACCTCGTCGTCGAGTCCCTCCAGGGCCTCGGCGCGACCACCGTCTTCGGCCTGCCCGGCCAGCACGCGCTCGGCATGTTCGACGCTCTGCGCCGCTCCTCCCTCTCGTACGTCGGACTCCGTGTCGAGAACAACGCGGGCTTCGCGGCCGACGCCTACGGTCGCATCACCGGAGAGGTCGCCCCGCTGCTTCTCTCCACCGGCCCCGGCGCGCTGACCTCGCTCGCCGCCCTCCAGGAGGCGGCGGCGGCTTCCGCTCCGGTGCTCGCGATCTCCAGCCAGATCCCGACCGCCGGCCTCGGTGGCGGGCGGCACGGCTACCTGCACGAACTGCGCGACCAGAAGGCCTCCTTCCGCGACGTGGTGAAGTCCGTCCACACCGTGCGGACCGCCTCACAGATCCCCTCCGCCATCGCCGCCGCCTGGGAATCCGCCCTCACCGCCCCCCACGGGCCGGTGTGGATCGAGATTCCGCAGGACGTGCTGCTCGCCGAGACCGCGCTGCCGCCGGTCTCCGCGATGGACGCCACCCCGCGCGAGCTCTACCCGCGCCCCGAGCTGACCCTCGCCGCCGCCCGGCTGCTCTCCCGCGCCGAACGCCCCGCGATCATCGCGGGCGGCGGTGTGGTCCGCTCCGACGCGAGCGGCAAGCTGCTCGCCCTGGCCGAGAAGCTGGACGCCCCGGTCGTCACCACCTTCGGCGGCAAGGGCGCCTTCCCCTGGGAGCACCCCCTCTCGCTCCAGTCCTGGCTGGAGGACCGGCACACCACCGACTTCCTGGAATCCGCCGACGTCCTCCTCGTCATCGGCTCCGGGCTCGGCGAACTCTCCTCGAACTACCACACCTTCAGCCCTCGGGGCCGGGTCATCCAGATCGAGGCGGACGCAGGGAAGCTGGAGTCCAACCACCCGGCCCTCGGCATCCACTCCGACGCCCGCGAGGCCCTCGCCGACCTCCTGGAAGCGGTCGAGACCCGCGAGGACCCCACCGCCCCGACGCGCGTCCGGACCCTGCTGGAGCAGGTCCGGGACCGCATCGACGCCCAGGACCTCACCCTGGAGCAGCGCGTCCTCGCCTCCGTCCGTGAGGCGCTCCCGGACACCGCACCCAGCTTCTGGGACATGACGATCCTGGCCTACTGGGCCTGGTCCGCCTTCGACGCCCGCCACCCCAACACCATGCATTCCGCCCAGGGCGCCGGCGGTCTCGGCTACGCCCTCCCGGCGGCGCTCGGAGCGGCTGCCGCCGATCCGAGCCGGCCGGTGCTCGCCGTCTCCGGCGACGGCGGCTCGATGTACTCCATCGCAGAGCTCGCCACCGCCCGCCAGTACGACCTCCCGGTCACCTGGCTGATCGTCGACGACGGCGGCTACGGCATCCTGCGCGAGTACATGACGGGTGCCTTCGGCGAGGCCACCGCCACCGAGCTGGCCCGCCCGGACTTCGTGGCCCTCGCCGAGTCCTTCGGCGTCCCGGCCGTCCGGACCTCACCGGACGCCCTCGCCGCCGACCTGGCGAAGGCGTTCGCCACGCCCGGCCCCTCCGTGGTCGTACTCCCGGCGCTGCTCAAGATGTTCGCCCCGACGCATCTGTAGCCGCGTCTGCGGACGCACCGGAGGAGCGATGCGCCGGGAGGAAGGCCGGTGTGTGCTGGGCTCAGCGCACACCGGCCTTCTTCTCGATGAGGGCTATCTGGTCCTCGCGCCCCCGCAGGAATTCCGCCTGCCCCTTCGCGTCGAGACTTCCGGGGAATTCCCTCGCCACCGGCATCGCGTCCGGCAGCATCCCGAACACCGTGTCGACCGATTCGACCGGATGCTTGCGCCGCGCGTCCATGTAGTACTTCCCGGCGAGGGCCAGCGCCTCCCGGAGACGGCCCAGAGGCTTCTCGGCGGTCCTGACGCGGTGCCCGTCCTCGCCGAGCCGCGCTCCGCCGCCCGGGCTCAGGCGTTGCAGCACTTCGAGCACCGCGTACACGCAGCCGCTGCGGTACGCGTCCGTCTTCGTCATGCCGTCGGTCATGGAACGTCCCCCGTCCCTCCGGTCGGAGTCCCCAGCCCTTCGGGAGACCCGAAGGCGCCGAGACTCCGGCATCCCTGACTTCCCGGCTCCGCCCCTTCGGCAGAGCCCGTCGCCGTCTTGGTTACCCACCGTAGTCGGGGTCGAACGTGCGTAGGGGGTTCGGTGGTCGACTTCAGTCGATCGGGTGATTTACCGCAGGACCATTGACCGGCATTTGTTGCAGCGGGATGAAATCCGCAGACCAGGGCGTTGGTGCGTTGCGGAAGATCAGCGGGAGTGGCGTCACGCGACAGTGCGTTCGCAGGCGGCAGCAGGGCGATCAGGAGGCATCGGTGGCGGGCGCGGAACAACGGGGCAGAGGCGAACGGTCCTCCGGAGAACAGGACACCGGACAACCCGGGGTCACCGGACAACCCGAGACCACCGGCCGGGAGACCACCGGCCGGGAGACCCCGGACCAGGAAGCCACCGGCCGGGAGACCTCGGACCAGGAAGCCACCGGCCGGGAGACCTCGGACCAGGAAGCCACCGGCCAGGAGACCTCGGACCAGGAAGCCACCGGCCGGGAGACCTCGGACCAGGAAGCCACCGGCCGGGAGACCACCGGCCAGGAGCTCACCGCCGTCCAGAAGTCCCCCGGCCACGGGACCCCCGCCCCCCAGGGCTGGGCCCGCCGCCTGACCGGATACGCGTGGCGCTACCGCCGAGACGTGGTCCTGGCGCTCGGCGCCTCCCTCGCGGGGATGGCCGTGATGGCCCTGGTGCCGCTGATCACCAAGGTGATCATCGACGACGTCGTCACCGCGCACACCCGCTCGCTCGCCGTCTGGACCGCCCTGCTGATAGGGGCGGCGGTCGTCATCTACGCCACCGCCTTCGTCCGCCGCTACTACGGTGGACGGCTCGCGCTCGACGTGCAGCACGATCTCCGTACCGAGATGTACGCGACGATCACCCGGCTCGACGGCAGACGGCAGGACGAGCTCTCCACCGGCCAGGTCGTCGGCCGCGCCACCAGCGACCTCCAGCTCATCCAGAGCCTGCTCTTCATGCTCCCGATGACCATCGGGAACATCCTGCTCTTCCTCGTCTCCCTGGTGATCATGGCGTGGCTCTCGCCCCTGCTGACGCTGGTCGCCGTCGCCGTCGCCCCCGCCATCTGGTTCATCGCCCGCCGCTCCCGGGCCCGCCTCTTCCCCGCCACCTGGTACGCCCAGAGCCAGGCCGCCGCCGTCGCCGGAGTGGTCGACGGGGCCGTCTCCGGCGTCCGGGTCGTCAAGGGGTTCGGCCAGGAGGAGCAGGAGACCGGGAAGCTCCGCGAGGTCGGCCGCCGGCTGTTCGCGGGCCGGATGCGCACCATCCGGCTGAACGCCCGCTACACCCCCGCCCTCCAAGCCGTGCCCGCGCTCGGACAGGTCGCGATGCTGGCGCTCGGCGGCTGGCTGGCGACCCGGGGCGAGATCACCCTCGGCACGTTCGTCGCGTTCTCCTCGTACCTCGCCCAGCTCGTCGGCCCGGTCCGGATGCTCGCCGTGGTCCTCACCGTGGGCCAGCAGGCCCGCGCCGGTGTGGACCGGGTGCTGGAGCTGATCGACACCGAGCCGACGTTCGCCGACGGCACCGAGGAGCTGCCGGCCGACGCCCCGGCCGGAGTCGAGTTCGACGACGTGAGCTTCGGCTACGGCACGCCCCCGGGCGCCCCCGCCGCGGACCCCGGGCTCGGCGCGTTCGCGTCGGGCGACGAGGTGACCGAGGCCGCCGAGGAGAGCCACTACCGGCCCGTCCTCAAGGGCTTCTCCCTCTCCATCGCCCCCGGTGAGACCGTCGCCCTGGTCGGTGCCTCCGGCAGCGGCAAGTCCACCGTCTCCCTGCTGCTGCCACGCTTCTACGACGTGACGCACGGTGCCGTCCTCGTCGGCGGCCACGACGTCCGCGAGCTGACCCTCGACTCCCTGCGCGCCGCCATCGGGCTCGTCCCCGAGGACAGCTTCCTCTTCTCCGAGAGCGTCGGCGCCAACATCGCCTACGGCCGCCCCGACGCCTCCCAGGAGCAGATCGAGGCCGCCGCCCGCGCCGCGCAGGCCGACCGGTTCATCGCGGAGCTGCCGAACGGCTACGACACCAAGGTCGGTGAGCACGGTCTCACCCTCTCCGGCGGGCAGCGCCAGCGCGTCGCCCTGGCCCGCGCGATCCTCACCGACCCCCGGCTGCTCGTCCTGGACGACGCCACCTCGGCCGTCGACGCCCGCGTGGAGCACGAGATCCACGAGACCCTGCGGCAGGTGATGGCGGGCCGCACCACCCTGCTCATCGCCCACCGCCGCTCCACCCTCGGCCTCGCCGACCGCATCGCCGTCCTGGACGACGGGCGGCTCTCCGACGTCGGCACCCACGAGGAGCTGGAGCGGCGCTCCGCGCTCTACCGCCGACTGCTCACCGACCCCGACGAGCTGGGCGGCACCTCGCCCGGTCACCGGCCGCCGCGCGTCCCGCCCCTGGAGGACGACCGCACGCTCCAGGAGGAGATGGAGGCGGAGTTCGACGCCGAACGCGGCATCACCCCGGCCCTCTGGATCCGCAAGGAGCAGGAGCGCGACCGGGCCACCGCAGGGATGCCCGCCACACCGGAGCTGCTCGCCCAGGTGGAGGCGCTGCCGCCCGCGACCGACGTCCCGGACATCGACGAGGACCGGGCCGTCCGCCCGGAGGACTCGTACGGCCTGCGCAGGCTGCTGCGCGGCTTCGGGGCGGTGCTGCTCGTCAGCCTCGCGCTGGTGGCCGTGGACGCCGGGATGGGGCTGCTGCTGCCGGTGCTGATCCGGCACGGCATCGACTCGGGCGTCACGCAGATGTCCACCGGCGCCATCTGGACGGCCTCGCTCCTCGCGCTGGCCGCCGTCGTCGTGCAGTGGGCGGCGCAGATCGGGGAGACCCGCAAGACCGGCCGTACCGGTGAGCGGGTGCTCTACTCGCTGCGGCTCAAGATCTTCTCGCAGCTCCAGCGGCTCGGTCTCGACTACTACGAGCGTGAGCTGACCGGCCGGATCATGACCAGGATGACGACGGACGTGGACGCCCTGTCCTCGTTCCTGCAGACCGGTCTGGTCACCGCCTTCGTCTCGGCCGTCACCTTCTTCGGGATCATGGCGGTCCTGCTGGTCCTGGACGTGCAGATGGCCCTCGTCGTCTTCGCCACCCTGCCGTTCCTGATCGCCGGGACCGTCGTGTTCCGCCGCAAGAGCGTGGCCGCTTACCAGCTGGCCCGCGAGCGCATCGGCGCGGTCAACGCCGACCTCCAGGAGTCCGTCTCCGGGCTGCGGATCGTGCAGGCGTTCAACCGCGAGCGGGACGGTGCGGCGCGGTTCGCGGAGCGCAGCACCAGCTACCGGCAGGCGCGGGTACGCGGCCAGTGGCTGATCTCCGTGTACTTCCCGTTCGTCCAGCTGCTCTCCTCCGTCGCCTCGGCCGCCGTGCTGATCGTCGGAGCGGGCCGGGTCGACGACGGGACGCTGATGGTCGGCGCGCTCGTCGCCTACCTGCTCTACATCGACCTGTTCTTCGCCCCCGTGCAGCAGCTCTCCCAGGTCTTCGACGGCTATCAGCAGGCGACCGTCTCGCTCGGCCGTATCCAGGAGCTGCTGCGGGAGCCCACCTCCACCGCCGATCCCGACGAGCCGGTGGAGCTGACCGGGCTGCGGGGCGACATCGCGTTCGAGGACGTGTCCTTCGCGTACGGGGGCGAGGAGGAGGCCCTCACCGGCATCGACCTGCGCATTCCGGCCGGGCAGACCGTGGCGTTCGTCGGTGAGACGGGTGCGGGCAAGTCCACGCTGGTGAAGCTGGTCGCCCGGTTCTACGACCCGACGTCCGGCCGGGTCACCGCGGACGGCACCGACCTGCGGCAGCTCGACATGACGGAGTACCGGCACCACCTCGGGGTCGTCCCGCAGGAGTCGTACCTCTTCCCCGGCACGGTCCGCGACGCCATCGCGTACGGCATCCCGGACGCCTCCGACGCACGGGTGGAGGCGGCGGCCCGGGCGGTCGGCGCGCACGACATGATCGCGACGCTGGACGGCGGCTATCTGCACGAGGTCGCGGAGCGGGGCCGTAACCTCTCCGCCGGGCAGCGCCAGCTCGTCGCGCTGGCCCGCGCCGAGCTGGTCGACCCCGACGTGCTGCTGCTCGACGAGGCCACCGCCTCCCTGGACCTGGCCAGTGAGGCCCTGGTCAACCAGGCCACCGACCGGCTCACCGGCCGCCGCACCACGCTGGTGGTCGCCCACCGGCTGACCACGGCGGCGCGCGCGGACCGGGTCGTGGTGATGGAGCACGGCCGGGTGGTGGAGGACGGTACGCACGACGAACTCCTCACCCTCCAGGGCCGGTACGCCCGGCTGTGGCGCACCTTCATAGGCGAGGACGAGCCCGCCGCCGTCTGAGCGGAGACCCGGCGCCCGGGCGGCCCCGGCTCGCACCGCACCCCGGCGCGGCGCCCCGGCGTGCCACGCCGCGCCGGGGCAACTGGGTCTGGCGTGGTGCGTGTTGCTCCCGCTAGGTTCACGGCCAACGTCGTGAACCCAGGGGAGTGTGTATGCGTAAGACGCTCAGAGGTGTTCTGTCGCTCGCGTTGCTGATCGGCACGGTCGGTGCGACAGGGGCCTCGGCCGGAGCGGCCACCGCCGCGCAGCCGGCCGCGGGGCAGGTGGGGACGGCCGCGACCGGGACCGCGGACAGCGTGGACATCAGGGACCGCATCCTCGCCATACCGGGCATGAGCCTGATCGAGGAGAAGGCGGTCACCGGCTACCGCTACTTCGTCCTCAACTACACGCAGCCGATCGACCACCGCCACCCGTCCAAGGGCACGTTCCAGCAGCGGATCACCCTGCTGCACAAGGACACCTCGCGGCCCACGGTCTTCTTCACCAGCGGCTACAACGTCTCCACCTCGGCGAGCCGCAGCGAGCCGACCCGCATCGTGGACGGCAACCAGGTCTCCCTGGAGTACCGGTTCTTCACGCCCTCGCGCCCCCAGCCGGCCGACTGGTCCAAGCTCGACATCTGGCAGGCGGCCAGTGACCAGCACCGGGTGTACACCGCGCTGAAGAAGATCTACAGCCAGAACTGGCTGGCCACCGGCGGCTCCAAGGGCGGCATGACCGCGACCTACTACGAGCGCTACTACCCGAAGGACATGGACGGCGTCGTCGCCTACGTCGCACCGAACGACGTGGTGAACGACGAGGACTCCGCGTACGACCGCTTCTTCACCACGGTCGGCACGGAGGAGTGCCGCGGCAAGCTGAGCGCCGTCCAGCGCGAAGCCCTGATCCGGCGTGCTCCGCTGGAGGAGAAGTACGCGGCGTACGCGGCGGAGAACGGCTACACCTTCACCACGGTGGGCACCCTCGACAAGGCGTACGAGGCCGTCGTCATGGACTACGTCTGGGCGTTCTGGCAGTACAGCAAGGTCGCCGACTGCGCGACCCTGCCGGCCGACGCCAAGACCGCCACCGACCAGGAGATCTGGGACTCGGTCGACGCCATCTCGGGCTTCTCCGCCTACGCCGACCAGGGCCTGGAGACGTACACGCCGTACTACTACCAGGCCGGTACCCAGCTCGGTTCGCCCGACATCGCGCAGCCGTGGCTCGGCAGGCTGAGCCGGTACGGCTACCAGCCGCCGCGCAACTTCGTGCCGCGCTCCATCCCGATGACCTTCCAGAAGGGCGTCATGCGGGACGTGGACTCCTGGGTCACCCACCACGCCACCCGGATGATGTACGTCTACGGGCAGAACGACCCGTGGGGCGCCGAGCGGTTCGCTCCCGGCAGGGGCTCCCGCGACTCGTACGTCTACACCCAGCCCGGCGGCAACCACGGCTCGAACGTGGCGGGCCTGGTGGCCGAGGAGAGCGCGGCGGCCACCGCGACCATCCTGCGGTGGGCGGGCGTCACCCCGGCCGCCGTCGCCGCCGACCCCGCGAAGGCGGCCCCGCTGGCGACGTACGACACCCGCCTCGACAAGCAGGACGAGCAGCTGAACCGCCGGCACATCCGGCGTCCCTGACCTGCTCCCGGAACAGCACCCGGCGCGCGCCCGCTTGCACAG
>NZ_JBHWZJ010000044.1:0-32709 GCF_042728415.1 Streptomyces sp. NPDC060198
CCCCGGACGGGGTGGCGGGCGCACGCCGATGGCGGTGCGGGAGGCCTGTGGGCCTTCCGCACCGCCGGGGATCAGCCGATCACCTTGTCGATGGACTGGACGGCGGTGTCCCAGGCCTTGTCCGGGTCGGTGCCGCGCTGCTCCATGTTGTTGATCTCGGTGGAGATGGTGTCCTTGATGGTCGCGTCCTTCGGGCCGAGGACGGCCTCGGGGATGGTCTTGGCCTCACCGGCGTAGATCTCACCGATGGGGGCGTCGTTGAAGTACGGCAGCTTCGCGTCCTTCACACCCGGGAGGTCGTACGCACCCGTGTTGGACGGGAAGGAACCGATCGCCTTGAAGACGGCGGCCTGCTGCTCGGGGGCGGTCAGCCAGGCGACGAGCTTGATGGCCTCGTCGACGTGCTTGCCGGAGCTCGGAACACCGAGGAAGGAGCCACCCCAGTTGGCGGCGGTACCACCCGGCGCGCTGGTGATGTCCCACTTGCCCTTGTTGCCGTCACCGGCGTTGACCGAGATCTGGCCGGCCATCCACGCCGGGCAGGCGACGGTGGCGATGGTGCCCTTGCGGAGCGCGGCGGCCCACGGGTCACCGAACTGCGGGACACCCTGGGTCAGCTTCTTGGAGGCCGCCTCGGCGGCCAGGGCCCAACCCTGCTGGACGGCGGGGCTGTCCTTGTAGATCGCCTTGCCGTCCTCGTCGTAGTACTGCTTCGCGCTGGAGCTGACGACGGCGTTGAACATCGCGCTGGCGGAGTCCATGAAGTAGGTGCCCGCGGGCGCCTTCGCCTTGAACTTCTCGCCCAGCTTGATGTAGTCCTCCCAGCCACCCTTGACCAGAGCGGCGACCTCGGTGCGGTCGGTCGGCAGACCGGCCTTCTTGAAGAGGTCGGTGTTGTAGCAGAGGGACATCGGGCCGATGTCGGTGCCGGCGCCGATGAGCGCACCGCTGGAGGTCGTGGCCTGCTTGGCCTTCCACGAGACGAAGTCGGTCGCGTCGATGACCTTGCTCAGGTCCGCGAACTGGTCCGCCTTGGTGTCGGTCAGCTCCTTGATGCGGCCGACCTCCAGACCCTGGACGTCCGCCAGGCCGCTGCCCGAGTTCAGCTGCTGGAGCAGCTTCGGGTAGTAGACCTTCTCTTCGGCCGTGGTGTCTTCCTTGACCGTGATGTTCGGGTGGAGCTTGTGGTACTCGGCGAAGAGACCGGCTTCCTTGTACCCGAACTGGCCGTAGTCGGCGACGGTCAGAGTGATGTTGCCGCCTGCGGCGTCGCTGCTGCCGCTGTCGTCGTCAGACGAGTCGCTGCAGCCGGCGAGCAGAAGGGCGGTGGCCGTCAGGCCAGTGGTGGCCACGATCGCGGCTCTACGGCGTCGACCTGCGACGTTGCGGGTGATGCGCATTCCACTACTCCTATATCCAGGGTGTGACTGGCGGTTGACTCACTGCGGGACCCAGGCGCCGTGAGTGCCGCGCCAGGTTGTACTGGGGGGAAGCACGGGCAGTGCCGATCGCACGTCAAAACGGGTGTGCGATGTGGGAGCGCTCCCATGCGCCGATGACGGAAGGTTGCTGCCTCAAGGGGGTGGGTGTCAAGACTTGAAGACGCTTCCGTTGCGCGAGCGTGTCCGGCAAGTCACGAGACCGTGTCCCGCACAGGGCTTGCCAATTGGCCAACTTGCGGGGACGTTGACGTCCCGTCATCGGATCACCGCAGGTGAGAGCCGGTTCGCGTACCTGGCCCGGCTCCACCGGCCGAAACCCGCCGTCCCTGAACGGACCTCGGCGCGTGGCCGGTTCTTTACCCGGCCCGAGCGAAAGCAGGCCGCCGAAAAGTGAACAGGGACCCCGCCGGAAACAATCTGGGCCGCCGACTGTGGCCCGATCGTGTTCTTTCCTCGAAGGCCACCGAAGGCACGGACACCCCGCAGGAACCACCCCGGAGACCGGGGACAACCGGAATCCCACCGGACCCCCTCCCGGCGGTCCGCCGGCACGTCCTCGGAACTCCTCCCTCCCCGAGACCGTCAGACGGCCGGAAGTTCTCCCGCCCGGCGACTCGCGGAACCCGCTCCCCCACGGCGGGCCGACATGCCCTCCCTCCCCACCCTTGCTAATTTCCCCGTTATGTCAATCATCGTCACATTCATCCCCGGCGAGGCCTGACGCGTCATGGGGGTCATCCGGGACCACCCCGAACTCGCCCTCTTCCTCTGTCTCGCCGTCGGCTACCTGGTCGGCAAGGCCCGCGTGGGTCCGATCACCCTCGGCGGGATCTGCGGCACGCTGATCGTCTCGTTGCTCCTGGGCACGCAGCACGTCAGCGTCAACGAGGACGTCAAGACGATCTTCTTCGCCCTCTTCATCTTCTCCCTCGGCTACATGGCGGGACCGCAGTTCTTCGCCAACCTGAACCGCCGCAGCCTGCGCTACTTCGCCCTCTGCCTCATCGAGCTGGTCTCTGTGCTCGGCATCGCCTACGGGCTGGCCCAGGGCTTCGACCTGGACGTCGGTACGGCGTCCGGCATCCTCGCCGGGGCCGCCACCGAGTCCGCGGTGGTCGGTACGGCCACCGAGGCCATCGGCAAGCTCAGCGACCTGACCGCCGACCAGGTCAGTCGGTACCAGGGACACGTCGCCACCGCCTACACGGTCTGCTACCTCTTCGGCCTGATCACCATCGTGCTGCTGACCAGCCAGATCATGCCGATGCTGATGCGCATCAACCTGGCGGACGCCTCCCGCGAACTCTGGGAGCGGATGCGCGGCGGCTCCGCCGGGCTGGAGTCCGACGAACGGGAGGCGCTGCCCGGCACGGTCGGCCGCACGTACCTGGTGACGCTCGCCGACGGGCGCACCGTGGGCGAGCTGGAGCAGGCGCTCGGCGGCCGGGTCACGGTCGAGGGCATCAAGCGGGGCAGCAAGCTCCTCAGCCCTTCCTCCGGGCTCGAACTCACCCTCAGCGACCTGGTCCAGGTCGTGGGGCGGCGGTCGGCCATCATCGAGGCGGGCCGCGAGATCGGCCCCGAGACGCCCTCCATTCCGGGGCTGGACACCCCTCTCGCCACCAGCCAGGTCGCCGTGACGGAGAAGTCGACGCACGGCAGCTCCATCGACGCCCTGGAGCGCACGCACCCCGAGTTCCGCGAGGACGGGGTCTACATCACCGACGTGGTCCGCAACGACCAGCACCTCCCCGCCACCGGGGAGACCACGCTCTACCGGGGTGACGTCCTCACCCTGGTGGGAGCGAGGAACGGCCTGAAGAAGGTGGTGGCGAAGATCGGAGCGGTGGTCAAGAACGACTCCACCGACTTCATCTACCTCGGACTCGGTATCGTCGCCGGCTCCCTGCTCGGCCAGGTCGTCGTCTACGCCGGGGACATCCCCCTGTCGCTCGGCACGGGCGGCGGCTGTCTGATCTCGGGGCTGCTCTTCGGATGGTTCCGCTCGCGCAAGCAGACCTTCGGCGCGTTCCCCCCGCAGGCCGCGACGACCCTGAAGGACATGGGGCTCGCCGTCTTCATCGCCTGCACCGGACTGGCCGCGGGACCGCAGGCGTGGCCGCTGCTGAAGGAGTACGGCGCGCTGCTGCCGTTCGCCGGGATCGCCATGGTGCTGGTGCCCGCGACGCTCTCCCTGATCGTCGGACGCAAGCTGCTGAAGATCGAGAAACCGCTGCTGATCGGCGCCATCGCCGGGCAGCAGTGCTCGACGCCCGCGATCACCGCCGTCACCCAGGTGGCGCAGAGCTCGGTGCCTCTGCTCGGCTACACGATCACGTACACGCTCTCCAACTTCCTGCTGCCGTTGACCGGACCGATCCTCGTCGGTGTCCTGGGGGCCTGAATGATCGACTTCCTGAACCGGAACGTCTTCCAGCCCCATCCCGAACTCCTGGTCTTCCTGGTGGTCGCGTTGGGGTTCCTGCTGGGAAAGGTGCGCTACCGCGCCATCGCGCTGGGCGTGGTCACCGGCTGCCTGGTGGCCGGACTGGTGCTGGGCGCGCAGTTCAAGATCCAGATCGACGACACCCTGAAGAACCTGTTCTTCATCATGTTCCTGTTCGCCCTCGGCTACCGCGTCGGCCCGCAGTTCTTCCGCGGCCTGCGCAAGGACGGGCTGCCGCAGGTGCTCAACGCGGTCGTCGTCTGTGTGTCCGGACTGCTGATCTCCTGGCTCTTCGCGAACATGCTCGGGTACGGCCCCGGGCTCGGCGCCGGCCTGATGAGCGGCGCCCTCACCCAGTCGGCGGCCATCGGGGTCGCGCAGGACGCGATCGGCTCGCTGCCGGGGCTGTCGTCCGCCCAGGTGAAGTCGGAGGAGAACCTGGTCGCCGTCGGGTACGCGGTGACGTACCCGCTCGGCACGATCCTCTGCGCGATGCTGCTCGCCAACGTCCTGCCCCGGCTCTACCGCCACGACCTGGCGAAGGAGAGCGCCGAGCTGGCCGCGGAACTCGACGCTCCCGACGAGAGCCCCGACGAGGGCGAGGGCTACTACGAGGTGGTGCTGCGCGCCTACCGGGTGGAACGTCCCGACCTCGTCGGCCGGACCGTCGAGGACGTCGAGCGGCAGCAGCAGGGGTTCGGCCGCCGGATCTACCTCACCGCGGTCCGGCGCGACGGCGCGGTGCTGGAGCACTCGCAGGCGCGGGTCCTGGAGACCGGCGACACCGTCGCCGTCAGCGCGCTCCGCCACGACCTGGTGGAGTTCGACGCCCGTACGCACATCGGCGCGGAGGCCGACGACGTGGAACTGCTCGGCTACCGCACCGAGTCGCTGCACGTCGTGGCCTCGGAGAAGGCCCAGCTCGGCCGCACGATCGAGGAACTGCGCCGGGAGCCGTTCATGGTGGGGGTGTACGTCGACCGTCTCTACCGGGCGGGTTCGGAGTTCCCCTACCGGCTGACCACCCAGGTGGAGCGGGGCGACACCCTCGTCCTGACCGGTCCGGAACGGCTCGTCGGGCCTGCCGGGCAAGCGATCGGCAAGCCCGTGCCGACCAGTTTCGCCACGGACATGGTCTGGGTCGGCCTCGGCATCTTCCTCGGCGGCTGCCTGGGCATCCCCGCCCTCACGGCGGGCGGCGTCCCGATCTCGTTGTCGACCTCGGGGGGCGGGCTCATCATGGGGCTGGTCTTCGGCTGGATCCGCGCCAAGTACCCGACGTACGGGAACGTGCCGCCCGGCGCCCAGTGGTTCATGGACACCCTGGGACTGTGCGTGTTCGTGGCCGTCGTGGGGATCAACGCCGGGCCGAGCTTCACGAGCGGTCTCTCGGACGCCGGCTGGGGCCTGCTGCTGCTCGGCGCGGTGGCGACCGTGGTCCCGCTGATCGTGGGCTTCCTGTTCGGGCACCACGTCCAGCGCATCGAGTTCCCGATCCTGATGGGCGTACTGGCCGGCGGCCAGACCACCACGGCGGCGATCGGCGCGATCAACGAGACGTCGAAGTCCCAGATTCCCACGCTCGGTTACACGATTCCGTACGCCGTCGGGAACGTCCTGCTGACCGTGTGGGGCGCCGTGATCGTCCTCCTCAACCACTGACCCCGGAAACCACTGACCCCGGAAAGGGACACCGCCATGCCCAGGACCAGCCTCAGCCGGGAAGAGATCCGGTCGTACGCACAGCTGAGCCCGTTCGAGCTCAAGGACATGTTCATCAAGATCGCCCAGACCTCGCAGAGCGACCAGCCCGGCCAGAAGGGACAGGCGATGCGGGCGATGCTCAACGCGGGGCGGGGGAACCCGAACTGGGTGGCGACCGGGCCGCGGGAGGCGTACCACGCGCTCGGCTACTTCGCCCTCTCGGAGTGCAAACGCGTCTGGACGGCGGACAACCTCGGCGGGATGCCCGAGCAGAAGGGCTGCGCCGAGCGCTTCGCCTCCTTCGCGCGGGCCCATCCGGACCTGCCGGGGATGGAGCTGCTGCAGGCGTCGTTCGAGCTCGCGGTGAAGCGTTTCGGCTTCGACCCCGACGCCTTCGTCCACGAGATGGCGGACTCGTCGATCGGCGACAACTACCCGGTCCCGGACCGCATCCTGCACCATACGGAGAGGATCGTGCGGGGTTATGTGGCCGACGAGATGTTCGACCACCGCCCGCCCGAGAACCAGACCCTGAGCCTGTTCGCCACCGAGGGCGGCACGGCCGCCATGTGCTACGTCTTCGACTCGCTGATGAAGAACGGCATCCTGGCGAAGGGTGACCGGATCGCCCTCATGGTGCCGGTGTTCACGCCGTACCTGGAGATCCCCGAGCTCGACACGTACGACTTCGACGTGGTGCGGGTGGAGGCGAGCCTCTTCACCGAGACGGGCGTGCGGCAGTGGCGGTACCCGGAGGAGGAGGTCGCCAAGCTGGCCGACCCCTCGGTGAAGCTGGTCTGCTGCGTCAACCCGAGCAACCCGCCCTCGCTGGCGCTCTCCCAGCGGGTGGCCGACCAGATCGCGGGGATCGTGGCGGACGCGAACCCGCGTCTGATCGTGGTGACCGACGACGTCTACGGGACGTTCGTGGAGGGCTTCCGCTCGCTCGCCGCCGACCTTCCGCGCAACACCCTGCTGGTGTACTCGTACTCCAAGCACTACGGCGCGACGGGCTGGCGGCTCGGGGTGATCGGGCTGCACGACGACAACGTGATCGACGAGATGCTCGCGGCGCACTCCCCGGAGTGGAAGGAGCGGCTCGACCGGCGGTACGGGACGCTCTCGCTCGAACCGGAGAAGATCCGGTTCATCGACCGGCTGGTGGCCGACTCCCGTCAGGTGGCGCTGAACCACACCGCCGGGCTCTCGCTCCCCCAGCAGGTGATGATGGTGCTGTTCTCCCTCTTCGACATGCTGGACGAGGGTCAGGCGTACAAGCACCGCATCCGCGCCATCGTCCGCCAGCGGCTCGAACTCCTGCTGGAGGGGGTGCACATGAAGGTCTCCGAGGACCCGAAGCGGGCCGCCTACTACATCGAGCTGGACCTGCTCGCGGAGGCCGAGCGGGTGCGGGGCAAGGCGTTCGCCGACTTCCTGGAGCAGAACTACGAGCCGGTGGACCCGCTGTTCCGCCTCGCCGAGCAGACCGGCGTGGTGCTGCTCAACGGAGGCGGCTTCGACGGCCCCGAGTGGTCGGTACGTGTCTCCCTCGCCAACCTGGACGACCTGGACTACCTCCGGATCGGCCACCACCTGCGCGTGATCTTCGACGAGTACACGCAGGAGTGGCAGGAGAGCACGGGAAGCTGAGGGCTCCGCTCACGCGCCGCGCAGGAGGGCGAGGGTGGCCTCCAGATCGGTCCTGGTCAGGCGTTCGGCCGCCTCCCCGTCCCCCTCGACGACGGCGCGCACGAGCGCGGCGTGGGTGTCCTCGCCGTGGCCCGGGTGCTCGGCCCGCAGGTCGAGCAGGTCGACCAGGTCGATGAGCCCCTGCCGCAGCGCGGGGGCGAACTCGCCGAAGAGATCGGTGAGTACGGGGTTGTGGGCGGCGGCCACCACCGCGCGGTGGAGCGCGATGTCGGCGTCCACGAACTCCGCGTCGCCCCAGCCGCTCGCGGCCCGCCGGGCGGCCATGGCCGCGTCCAGGGCGGCGATGTCGTCCTGGTCACGGCGCTCGGCGGCGAGCCGGGCGGCCTGCACCTCGATGAGCATGCGGACCTCGTAGATGTCGGTGACCGCGGCCCGGCGCAGCCGCGCCGGCCAGTCCTCGTGCGGGCGGTCGGCGACGACGAAGATGCCGGCCCCCTGGCGGGGCTGGAGCATCCCGGTGGCTGCGAGGGTGCGGACCGCCTCTCGGACGGTGGAGCGGCCGACGCCGAGGGCTTTGGCGAGGGTCGTCTCCCCCGGGATCTTCGTGCCGACCGGCCATTCGCCCCCGGTGATCCGTTCGCGCAGATGGGCGGTCGCCTGGTCGACGAGGGGGCTGGGACGGAGAGGGCCGAGGGAGGACACGCGTTTCACCTGTCGGGTTGTCTGAAGACTTCTACTGTGCCTACTGTACCGGCATGACGCTCAGCGGCCTCCTTCTTCTCGGTTGCCGCGGCGGGGCCTGAAGCGACCGGCACCCCGCCGCGGGGTACCGTGCTGCGCCGGTCGCATCCGGCCACCCGTGAAGGAACTCCCGTCCCGATGCCCACGATGCACAGCTTCCCCACCCTCCGTACGCCGCGCGGCCCGGTGCCCGCCGGCTCCCCGGCCTGGAACCCGCAGCGCGCCAGCGACATGCCCTCGCACCGCTACCGGTCCGCCTTCGACCGGGTGCACGTCCCCTCCCCGGAACGCGGCTGGCCCGACGCGCGGATCGAGAAGGCGCCCCTGTGGGTGCCCGTCGACCTGCGCGACGGCAACCAGGCGCTGGCCGAGCCGATGGACACCCCGCGCAAGCGCCGGATGTTCGACCTGCTGGTCACCATGGGGTTCAAGGAGATCGAGATCGGCTACCCGTCCGCGAGCCGGACGGACTTCGACTTCGTCCGCCACCTGGTGGAGAGCGACGCGATCCCGGGAGACGTGACCCCCGTCGTCTTCACCCCGGCCAAGCCGGACCTGATCGCGCGGACCTTCGAGTCGGTGGCCGGGATGGACCGCGCGGTGGTCCACCTCTACATCCCGACCGCCCCCGTCTGGCGCGACGTCGTCCTCGGCCGGGACCGCGCCCAGGTGTGGGCGACCGTGCGGGAGGCCGCCGAGCTGATGGACCGGCTGGCGGGCGAACACCCGGCTACGGACATCCGGTTCGAGTTCTCGCCCGAGGTCTTCGTCCTGACCGAACCGGACTTCGTGCTGGAGGTCTGCAACGGGCTGACGGCCCTGTGGGACGCGTCCCCGGACCGGCCGGTGATCCACAATCTGCCCGCCACGGTGGAGATCGCGACGCCCAACGTCTACGCGGACCAGATCGAGTACATGCACCGGGCCCTGGACCGCCGGGATGCGGTGATCCTCTCCGTCCATCCGCACCACGACCGGGGTACCGGGGTGGCCTGCGCCGAACTCGCCGTACTGGCGGGCGCGCAGCGGGTGGAGGGCTGCCTCTTCGGCAACGGCGAGCGCACCGGCAACGTCGATCTGGTGAACCTGGCGCTGAACCTGCACGCCCAGGGGGTCGACCCGATGGTGGACTTCTCGGACATCGACGAGATCCGCCGCACGGTCGAGCACTGCAACCGCCTCGCGGTGCCGCCGCGCCACCCGTACGCCGGGGACCTCGTGTACACCGCGTTCTCCGGCACCCACCAGGACGCCATCAGCAAGGGGTTCGCGCACCACGAGCGCACCGGCTCGCCGACCTGGGACGTGCCGTACCTGCCGATCGACCCGGCGGACGTGGGGCGCGGCTACGAGGCCGTCATCCGGGTCAACAGCCAGTCCGGCAAGGGCGGGATCGCCCATCTGCTGCACAGCTCCCACGGCGTGGACCTGCCCGCCCGGATGCGGGCCGACTTCTCCCGCACGGTGCAGCGGGCGACCGACGACAGCGGCCTGGAGGCCACGGGCAAGGACCTGTGGGAGCTGTTCACGGCGACGTACCTGACGCCGGGCCAGGACGGACCGGTGGCGCTGGAGGCGTGGACCACCGACGTCGTCGCCGAGGGGGAGCACCGGTTCGCGTGCACCCTGCGCGCCGAGGACGGCGGCGGGCTCGCGGCGGGAGACTACGAAGGCACCGGCAACGGCCCGCTCTCCGCGTTCGTCCGCGCGCTGACGGGCGCCGGTCACGAGGTGGAGATCCTCGACTTCACGCAGCACGCGACGACCGCCGGCCGGGACAGCCACGCGATGGCGTACGCGGAGTGCCGGGTCGGCGGCCGGGTGGTCTGGGGCGCGGGCCGGGACACCTCGGTGCTGACCGCCTCGGTGCTGGCGGTGCTCTCGGCGGTGAACCGGGCGGCGTAGAAAGGAGATTCGGTCCAGGTCGGACGGCCGCGGACCCACGGCCGCCCGGCCCTGACAGGCACCCCATGACCGCCGTCGCACCCGGTGGCGGGCGGACGCGTCTTTCGCCGGCCTGTCCAGGGACGTGACGTGCGGGGCCCGCACCGTCCTACAGGACGCGCAGCGCCTCGCCGCTGTCGCGTTCGCGGCGGGCCAGCGCGTGCAGCACCGCTTGGTCGCCGTGGCGGTCGCGGGCGGCGGCGACCAGCACGTCGACCGCGATCGCGAGCGCCGCTCCGGGCGCCCGGTGGGGGGCGTCCACGCTGAGGGCCAGGTCTTCGAGGTGGACGGCCAGTTCGACACAGCGGGTCCGGAGGTAGCCGTCCAGCAGCATCTCCTCGCCCGGACGGTGGAGCACCTCCACGCGCCGGTCGTCCGGCTCCTCGTCCAGCCGAGGGGTCAGCCGCCCCAGCGCCTCCCGCGCCTGCCCGGCGACGGCCGCCGGGCCGGCCGTGGCCGTCTCCTCGCTCCGGGCGCGCACGCCGACGTTGAGCGCCGAACCGGGGTCGGCCGTGCCGACGAGCCTGGCGTAGTAGCGCACCGCCGACACCGGTTCGGCGCCGACCACCGCGCCGGCGAGGAACCACTCGACCTGGAGGACACTGTTCGCGAGATGACCCGCCAGCCCGCCCACCGTCATCCCGGGCAGCACGGACTCCTTCTCCCAGGAGTCCGCCACCTCGTCCGACTCCAGCAGCCGTACGGCCTGTTCGGCGGCCGGCAGATACGCCTTCCGGATCTCTGTCGTCATGGCGGGCATCCTGCACGACCGCTGGTCACCACGACAGGTGCAATCCACATGCTGGACGGGCGTCCCAACATGTGGACCGTCGCCCTATGTCCGGAGTCAGTCGAACGCCGTCGGAGGCGGTGCCGGGGACGCCTTGGCGCCCGCGTCGGTGACGACCGCCGCACCGCCGGTGAAGTCGGCCAGCGCGCGGCCGTGTTCGACACGTCCGGGATGCGGGTCGGTGGCGACGCGGCGGGTCAGCTCGGCGACGGCGATGGGGCGGTCGGAGGCGACGAGCACGGCGTTGCCGAAGCGGCGCCCGCGCCACACCGTGGGGTCGGCGGCGAGTGCCAGTTCGGGGAAGTGCGCGGCGGCGGTGGCGATCTGGCCGCGCAGGTGGGCCAGCGGCGGTCCGTCCGCGAGGTTGGCGACGTAACTCCCGCCGGGTCTCAGCACCCGGCGCACCTCGGCGAGGAACTCGGTGGTCGTCAGGTGCGCGGGAGTACGGGCCCCGCCGAACACGTCGGCGACCACGAGATCGGCCCAGCCGTCGGGTATCTTGCCGAGCCCTTCCCTGGCGTCCAGGGCGCGGACGCGGACCCGGGCCTGCGGGTCGAGCGGCAGCTCCCGGCGCACGAAGGCGACGAGCGGCGCGTCGATCTCGACGATCTGCTGCGTGGAGCGGGGGCGGGTGGCGGCGGTGTACCGGGCGAGGGTGAAGGCGCCGCCGCCCAGGTGCAGGACGTGCAGCGGGGCCCCGGGGGGTGCGGCGAGGTCGATGACGTGGCCGATCCTGCGCTGGTACTCGAAGGAGAGGTACGTGGGGTCGTCGAGGTCCACGTGGGACTGCGGGGCCCCGTCGAGCAGGAGCGTCCAGGCGTCCCGGCGCTCCTTGTCGGGGGCGAGTTCGGCGTGGCCGCCGTCGACGGCGGCGGTGAGCGCCTCCCGCCCGCGCCCGGACCGCCCGGAACGCTCCGCCCCGTCCGGCCGCTCGGCCCGGTCCGCCCGCTTGCCCGGCTTCGCGTTCCCCGCCACCCCTCCTCGACGTGCCACGTCCGTCCACCCTCACCACTCGGTCCGGCCGGTTCCGCGTCCTCGTCGCGCGGGGCCGGCTGGGGCGGGGGCACCGCCGGGGGACGACCCCGGAACAACCCCGCCCACCTGGACATTATGGGCTCAGCGGCAGTTGTCGGCCGCTTCGATCATGCGGGCCGCCTGGTCGAGCGCGACCCGGAGGGCCGCGGGGTCGGTGACCGGGGCGTCCTCGGCGGGCGGCAGCAGCCAGCCGGTTCCGGAGACGGGCGCCTCCTCGGGGAGGCGCAGCCCCCGGCCCTCGGTGCTGGTACACGCGCTGCCCGGCACGTCCCAGCCCTCGGCGGTGCCGGGCGGCACCAGGAAGCCGACGGTGTCACCGGCTCCGTCGTGGAGGACCGGTCCCACCGCGACGAGGTCGGCGCCCCGGCGCAGGATGTCCACGGCCTCCAGTCCCTGCCGGGCGGGGACGGTGACGAGATCGCACAGGTGCGCGGCGCACCCCTCGATCGGGTCGGATGCCACGTGCGGCGGAACGGCCGGCTGCGCCCCCGCGTCCTTCGAGGTGGCCGCAGTGGTCCGTGGGCCGGTCTCCGTGCCGAGGTGAAGCATGGGAACCCCTCCTGTCGTCGCCGAACGGAGCCACGCCCCGTCTCCGCATGGACCAACGCGCCGACCGCGTCAAGGGCTACGGTGCCGAGCCGCCGCAAAGGGTGGCAGTTCATGGCGGATCACTGCCGAGATGCCCCCCTTTGTCGCGAAACACTGTGTGAAGGGCCCGTCACACCAGGTACGTTCTTGCTCCGCCGGGCCACCTGAGGCATGCGCCCGGCTGCACCAGAGAGGGCCACGCCATGGTGTCGTCACGGGCCGTTCCCAACCTCGTCTTCCGCCAGTTGCGCGGAGCGCGCTCGGCGGGAGAGTTCGCGGCGGCCGTCCGCAGGGCCGCCCGCGAGATCGGCGAGCAGGTCGCCTGCGACGCCCGCTACATCGGCCGCGTGGAGTCCGGCGAGATCCGCTGCCCGAACTACGCGTACGAACGGGTCTTCCTGCACATGTTCCCCGGCACCACCCTGGGGGACCTGGGCTTCCCGGACCGGGAGAGCGTGCGCGGACGATCGGCGCGCACCCGCGTACCGGCGGCCTGGAGACCCCTGCCCGGGGACACGGCTCCGGCCCTCTCCGTACCCAGCGACATCGAGGAGAGCGACGTGCTGCGTCGCGTGTTCATGACGAGCGGCACCACCAGTGTGGCGACCGCGTCGATCGGGCTCGGCGCCCACCGGGCCGCCGGAACGCCGATCGTCCTGCCCGCCCAGCGACGGGCCGGCGAAGCCGAGGTGCGGTCCGTGGAGGAGGCCGTGCGCGAGATCCGCGTCCTCGACGACCAGCACGGCGGCGACGGACTCTACCGGCGTGCCGCCCAGCCGCTGCGGGCCGCGTACGCCCTGCTCGACTCCGGCACGCCCACCCGCCGCACCACGGCCGACCGGCTGCACGCCGGGGCCGGTGAGCTGGCCCTGTCGGTGGGCTGGCTGGCCCACGACTCGGGGCGGTTCGACGATGCGCGCTCGTACTACGCGGAGGCGCTGGCCACCGCCCGGGTCGCGGGCGACGCGGCTCTGGAGGCGCACGCCTTCTGCAACACGTCGTTCCTGGCCCGCGACGCCGGACGGCCGAGGGAGGCGGTCCGGGCGGCGGAGGCCGGGCAGCGCGCGGCCCGCTCGGTCGGCTCGCACCGGCTGCTGGCCCTGCTCGCCCTGCGCGAGGCGGGCGGCCGGGCCGGGCTCGGGGACCGTACGGGATGCGACCGGGCGATCGCACGGGCCCGGGCCGCCTTCGACCGGGGGCCCGCCGAGCGTGACCCGGAGTGGATGAGCTTCTTCCGCGAGGCGGAGATGCACCTGCTGGAAGCGCAGTGCTGGTCGGCCCTGGGCGACTGGCCCCGGGCAGCCCGGCACGGCCGGCGGGCCACCGCGCTGCAGGACCCGCACTTCACCCGGAACCTCGCGCTCTACCGCGCCCAGCTGGCGGGCGACCTGGCCCGGGCCGGCGCGGCGGAGGAGGCGGTCCGCTCCGCCCATCAGGTGCTGGACCTGCTGGACCGGGTCCGGTCCACCCGCATCAGCGGGATGCTCGCGGGGACGGTACGCGTCCTGGGCGCCGACCGTGAGGCGACGGCGGTGACGGGTCTGCTGGAGCGCTACCGGGCCGTGCGCAAGGGCTGAACACGGCGGCGGGCCGTCGGCCGGCCCGGTGACGGGCCGCTCAGCGTTCCAGGTGACCGGTGTCGTTCCACCGCTCGACGGCGGGCATCCCGTAGGCCCAGCCCAGCACCGACAGCGAGGTCGGCTCCAGCCGGACGCGGGCGCCGAACATCAGGTCCTCGCCCAGCCAGCGCGCGGCGAGCGACCGCAGGATGTGGCCGTGCGCGAAGACGAGGACGTCGCGTTCGCCGGAGCGCACCCGTTCGACGACCCCGTCCGCGCGGGCCGTGATGTCGGCGGTGGACTCGCCGCCGGGAACGCCGTCGCGCCAGATCAGCCAGTCGGGCCGGTCCGCCTTGATCTGCGCGGGGGTGAGGCCCTCGTAGTCCCCGTAGTCCCACTCCATCAGCGCGTCCCAGGTCTCGGCCCGGTCCCCGAAGCCGGCCAGCTCGCAGGTCTCGGAGGCCCGTACCAGGGGGCTGGTGCGGACGTCGGTGTCCGGCAGCCCGGACCAGGGCGCCCGGTGCAGCCGCTCGCCGAGCAGCTTGGCGCCTTCGCGCCCCGAGTCGAGCAGCGGGATGTCGGTCCTGCCGGTGTGATTGCCCTGGACCGACCACTGGGTCTGGCCGTGCCGGGCGAGCAGGATGCGCGGTGCCATGAGCGGGCTCTCCCTGAGAACTGGGGGACGGCGGGTGGGCGCGGAAGGGACCACGGTGTCCGGGCGCGCCGGGGAGGGACGCGCTCCGGCCTTCGGGCGGTGCGGCTGTCCCGCGTCCATCATCCCGCATCGTCGCGTGCGGGCGTGAGGGCTGCCCTGCCGGGCACTCGGCATACATCGAGGGGCCGGGCAACCTCGCGGTTCGCTCGCACGTCCCTCTCTTCGCGGCACCCCGGCCGCGTCGGCGCCGCCGGCGGCGGGCCGGGGGCAGGGGTGTGCGAAAGGGACCCCCCGGGGGATATCGCGACCGACGACCGCCGTACGGTTGAACGCCCGCCGTCGGACGCTTGAACAGGGGAGAGCCACCGGATGCCGCACGCCATACCCGCACGCGCCTCCGGCCGCCCCCGCTGGTGGACGGAGCTGCCGCTGATAGCGGTGGTGTACGGCCTCTACTCGGTCGGCCGGCTGCTGGTACGCGGCGACATATCCACCGCCGTCGACCACGGGCTCGCGATACTCCGGCTGGAGAAGTCGCTCCACCTGAACTTCGAACACCCGCTCAACCGGCTGTTGACCGCCCACTCCTCCGTGGGGATACCCGCCGACTTCGCGTACGCCTCGCTGCACTACCTCGTCACCCCGGCGCTGCTCCTCTGGATGTACCGGCGCCGCGCCACCGCCTACCGCGCGGCCCGCACCTGGCTGCTGACCTCCACCCTGATCGGCCTGATCGGCTTCACCCTGCTGCCGACCTGTCCGCCCCGCCTCCTCGACGCCGGACACGGTTTCGTCGACACCATGGCGCAGTACAGCTCCTACGGGTGGTGGGGCGCGGAGGCGAGCGCCCCGCGCGGACTCGGCGGCATGACCAACCAGTACGCGGCGATGCCCAGCCTGCACGTGGGGTGGGCGCTCTGGTGCGGGGTGCTGCTGTGGCGGTACGGGCGGCATCCGCTGCTCCGCGCGCTCGGCGTCCTCTATCCGCTCACGATCGTCTTCGTGGTCATGGGCACCGCCAACCACTACTTCCTGGACGCCGTGGCGGGCGTCGCGGTCATGGGCGCGGGCGCACTGCTGACCCGCCCGGTGATGCGGGCCGCCGCCACCGTCTCGGCCCGGCTGCGGGCCTTCGTCTCCCGGCCGGGAGCGACTGTTCCGGCGACACCGTCCCCGATTGTCAGCAGCGGATGCGAGACTTCGGCGGGTGAGCGATTCCCCGGCCGGCGGACCCCCTCCGCACATTCCAGCGACGCGCCCGAAGCCTCCGGCTCCCCCGGCCGCGCGGCCTCCGGCGACAGCGCTCCGGCAGCGGCTCGCTGAGCTGCGCGGACCCACGGTCGCCCCGCATCCGCTGGACGCCCGCGCGCTGGCCGCGCTCGCCGCCAACCCCGGCTGCGAGCGGCGGGCGCTGCTCGACGGCGCCGGTGTAGACAAGACCGGTCTGGCCACCGCGCTCGGCTCCCCCTCGGGTTTCGGCCAGTCCCAGTTCGCGTTCATGCGGGGCAACGCCTTCGAGGCGCGGGTCAAGGCGGACGGCGGCACCGAGCTGCTGCGCCTGCTGCACGAGAGCCTCGGCGGCGGCGGTGAGCCGCCGCAGGGGGCCGGGGTCCCCGATCTGACGGCGGCCGGCCCCGAGGGCCGGACGGCCCGTACCGCGCTGGCCCTGCGCGAGGCGACCGGGGCCGGCGGCTGGACGCTGCTGGACCACCCGATGCTGGCGCTGGAGGTGGCGGGTTCGCCCGCGTATCTGGAGCCGGACGCGGTGGTGGTGCATCCGGACGGCCGGTGGACGGTCATCGAGATCAAGTCGTTCCCCATGATCGACGGTTCGGCCGACGCGGCGAAGGTCGGTGCCGCCGCCCGGCAGTCGGCGGTCTACGTGCTGGCCCTGGAGGCGGTCGCCGCCCGTACCGAGGGAGCCGAGGTGGCGCACGACGTCCTCCTCGTCTGCCCCAAGGACTTCTCCAACCTGCCCACCGGCTCCGTCGTGGACGTGCGCAAACAGCGCGCGGTGACCCGGCGCCAGATGACCCGGCTCACCCGCATCGAGGAGATCGCGGCCCTGCTTCCCGAGGGGGCGAGTTTTGACCCGGAGTGCTCGGCCGAGGAGCTGACCGCCGCCGTCGAAGCGGTTCCGGCGGCGTACGCCCCCGAGTGCCTGGCCGCCTGCGAGCTCGCTTTCCACTGCCGGGCGAAGTCCCGGGCCCGGGGTGCCGTACGGACCCTGGGGCGCGGGGTGAGCGGTGAGCTCGGCGGGCTGACCACGGTCCGCGCGGTGCTGGACGCGGCGGCGGGCAAGGAGGGCGACCCGGCGGACCCGGCCGTCGCGGCGCTCCGCCGGGCGGCGGCCCTGCGCGCCGAGGCGCTGGAGGGCGCGGCGGCCCGGCACGCGCACGCGCCGCAGGGTACGGCTCCGGAGGGCGTGCCGTCGCAGGGCAAGGCACCGGACGGCACGGCTCGGGAAGGCACGACTCCATGTCACTGATCAGCACCCTGGCCCGGATGGAAGCCGTGGACAGCGGGCGGGCACAGCCCCTGGCGACCGTGCGCCACCGGCATCTGACCGACCGGCCACTCGTCCTGGTGCCGTTGACCACGTCCGGTGAGGCGGGTGCCCCGCTGGGCGCGCTGGTGGGTACGGACCGGGAGGCGCCGACGCTGCTGGCGGTGGCGCAGCCGCGCGACCGCGATCTGCGGTTCGCCTTCCTGGCGGAGCTGGCCGAGCTGGTCCTGCCGCACATCGAGGCGTACGCGGACGTGGTGGAGCCTGCCGAGCGGAGTGAGACCGATCCGGAGACCGGGAAGAAGGTCAAGGTCGAGGTCGAGCTGTGCGTGGACGCGGCGCAGCTGATCGTGCCGAGCCGGGCGGGCATCGACCTGGTGCGGCTGCTGGGGCGGTCGATGCGGTTCCGGCGTACCGCCGAGGACGATCCGGACACCCCGTATCCGGCGCCGCCCCGGGTGCCGTTGCTCGGCCGCTGGCTGACGCACTACGCGGAGCGGGCGAGGGTGCCGGGTTCCTCGATGCTGCTGGCCACCACGGATCTGCTGAACCGCCATTGGGCGACGGGGCAGAGCAGTGTGGAGGACCAGCACCTGGGGGCGCTGCTCGCCTGGATCGATCCGCCGGACGGCGCCTCGGGAGCCGAGGCGGCGCTCCGCGCGGAGCTGGAGCGGGACCGGGGCGGGCAGTTGGTCTGCC
Source organism: Streptomyces sp. NPDC060198 (assembly GCF_042728415.1). Taxonomy (NCBI): domain Bacteria; kingdom Bacillati; phylum Actinomycetota; class Actinomycetes; order Kitasatosporales; family Streptomycetaceae; genus Streptomyces; species Streptomyces sp. NPDC060198. The sequence continues at coordinate 17,760 of NZ_JBHWZJ010000044.1, forward strand.
CGCCCGCAGGTCCGGCCACGGACCCCGCCTTCGACAACCGGCTGCTGGCGCCCGCGATCGAGCGGTACGACCGGGCCCGCGCGGTGCTCGCGGCGGTCGAGGACGGGGTGGAGGCGGACGTGCGGCTCGGGGAACTGCACGCCGCCGAGCGGGAGATCCGTTCGCTGCTGGCAGGGGTGCTGCTGCCGACCTGGGACGCGGTGTGGCGGGGGCTCGACCGGCTGCGGGAGCTGCCGGAGGGGGCGAGGGCCGAGGAGCGGTGGACGGGTGACCGCTGGTCGTTCACCGGCCACCGGGACAAGGTGCGTTCGGGCGAGCCGCCGCAGCCGCGCCGGGACGACGCGGTGACGGCGGCCCGGAAGCTGTCCTCCCGGGAGACCGCACAGGCGCGCCTCGACGCCCAGGAGGCGTTGGACGACCCGCTGGTGCTGGCCGCGCGCCGGCTGAACGGCGAGGCGTTCGTCGGTGAGGTGACCGGGGTCGAGATGGCGTACACCGAGTCGAAGCGCCCCTCCCCGCGCCCGCTGGTCACGGTCCGCACCACCGAGCGCCCGCAGTTGGGCGAGCGGACGAAGGTGTACCGCTCGCTGGACGGAAAGCCGCAGTCGGCGGAGTTCGTGGGGTACGCGCAGGAGCCCGAAGGGGCCGCGGAGGACGGCTCGGACGTACTGCTGGTGCTGCGTGTCCTGGACCGGATGGGGCGCGGCAAGGAGCCGGCCCCCGGGTCGCTGCCCGCGTCCGGAGACCGCACGGTGTGGACGCTGTTCGAGCACGAGCAGCGCGGCGGTCCCGCGCTGCCGGACGCGGAGGAGACCCCGTGGACGCATGGCGGGCCGCCGGGCGCGTCCGCCGAGCGGCCCGACGCCGTGACCTTGGAGGATGTGCTGTGACCGACGTGCACACGGCCGGGAAGAACCGGGTCGGGAAGCCCGCCGCGACCGGGGCGTTCGACCCGGGTGCGGCGGCGGCGCGGGCCACCGGAGCGATCCTCCACGACACCCTGCACGGCGATGCCCGGGGTGTCGTGGTGAACTCCCCGCCGGGCGCCGGAAAGTCCACCCTCGTGGTCCGCGCGGCACTGGAACTCGCCTCCGCCGGGCGCCCGTTGATGGTGATCGCGCAGACCAATGCCCAGGTCGACGATCTGGTGCTGCGGCTCGCGGAGAAGGAGCCGGAGCTGCCGGTGGGGCGGCTGCACAGCAGCGACTCGGACCCGTACGACAAGGCGCTCGACGATCTGGAGAACGTCCGGAAATCGGCGAAGGCGGCCGATCTGGCCGGGCTCGACGTGGTCGTCTCGACGGCCGCGAAGTGGGCGCACGTGAAGAACGTGGAGCCGTGGGAGCACGCGATCGTCGACGAGGCGTACCAGATGCGCTCGGATGCCCTGCTCGCGGTGGCCGGTCTCTTCCGGCGGGCGCTGTTCGTGGGCGACCCGGGCCAGTTGGACCCGTTCTCGATCGTGGGCGCGGACCAGTGGGCGGGGCTGAGCCACGACCCCTCGGCGAGCGCCGTCTCCACCCTGCTGGCGCACAACCCGCTTCTGCCGCAGCACCGGTTGCCGGTCTCCTGGCGGCTGCCGGCCTCGGCCGCGCCCCTGATCTCGGAGGCCTTCTACCCGTACACCCCCTTCCGCAGCGGCACGGACCACGGGGACCGGACGCTGTCGTTCGCCGAGGCGTCGGACGGTTCGGGGCCCGACCGGGTGCTGGACGTGGCGGCGGAGTCCGGCTGGGGGCTGCTGGAGCTGCCCGCCCGGCACACCCCGCGCACCGACCCGGAGGCGGTACACGCGGTGGCGCTGGTGGTCCGCAGGCTGCTGGACCGGGGCACCACCGCGACCAGCGAGCGCTCGACGGAGCCGGTGCCCGTGACGGCGGACCGGATCGCGGTCGGTACGGCCCACCGCGACCAGGCCGCGGCGGTGCGCGCGGCGCTCGCCGGGCTGGGGGTCACGGGCGTGTCGGTGGACACCGCGAACCGGCTCCAGGGGCGGGAGTTCGACGTCACGGTGGTGCTCCACCCGCTCTCCGGGCGGCCCGACGCCACCGCCTTCCACCTGGAGACGGGCCGGCTCTGCGTGCTGGCCTCCCGCCACCGGCACGCCTGTGTCGTGGTGTGCCGGGCGGGGGTGGCGGACCTCCTGGACGCGCATCCCTCCACGGAGCCCGTACAGCTGGGCGTGGAGGTGAAGTTCCCGGACGGCTGGGAGGCCATGCAGTCCACCTGGGAGCACTGGTCGGAGCACCGGGTGTCCTGACGCGCGCTTCGCCCGGGGCCGGTGGACGGCTCGGCCCGGGGCGTCAGGTCAGTTCGCCGCGCTCCGGCCGGCGTTCGCCTCGCTCCGCCTCACCCGGTGTCGCTGGACGGCGCAGAGGAGGTTCCAGGCGGTGAAGAGCAGCAGCAGTACACAGAACACGAGGAAGAAGAGCGAACCGTCTCCGGCACGGTACGCCCGCGCAGCGCCGACGAAGGACACGAGGCAGAGCAGAAAGGCGAGGGGCGCCATCGCCGGCCGGAAACGTTTGATCATGCACGCATGATCGTGAGCCCGTCCTCCCCCTTCCACCGCGGTCCGGTGAACACTCCCCGTCGACCCTCCGAACTCGCGGCGCCGTTCGCCTGACGTGAGTTTTGACCTCTGCGGGTGCGTTGCTCGACATGGCAGGGGCGAAACTGGCCGGTCAGGCCTTCTGGCGGCCGATCGCGCGGTGAGCGGTAGGCGGGTCGATGAACACCGGCCGTGCACGGGCCCGCCCTCCTGGTGTTGCGTCACCTCTCCGGTACTCAGCCGCGGAGCGAGCCTGGCTCGGGGCGCCGTCGTTGCCCCTCAGGGGTGAAGGTGAAGGCTTCGTCAAAGGGTGCGTCTGCGAAGCGGACAGCAAGCAGAACCGGTTCGTCGAGCTTGGGCCGTGCGGACTCGGCTGCCGGGGTGCTGCCATTCCAGAGATGGAAGAAGACCATGGGCTCCTCGCGGTCTTCTCCCAGGTAGCCCAACGTCTTGCTGTACAGGGGGCTGGTCCCTCCGCACAGGATGGACGGGGGGCCGAACTCGGAGAGGACGTCTGCCCACGAGCGGTCCGTCTGCGCCCACGGGCGCACTCTTGCCCGCAGCGCGTGATGCTCGTCAGCCGGCAGAAGGCGATCGGGCCGGAGCCAGCCGCGGCGGTGCGCGAACTCGGCGTAGACCGAGGCGACGCAGTTCTGGTCGTAGCCTCCCGGCATCAACTCCTCGAACATGCCGCCCAAACCGGTGCTGCTCCCGGCCCCTCGGCTTGCCCAGGACCGCTGCTCTTCAGCCCATACCTCGGGCCGGCGTTCCACGAACAGCAGGTGATCCACCAGCATCCACAGCGCAGCGTCATGCTGCGAGAACGTGCCAGGACGCCGGAGAGCAGAGTTCAACTGCTCAACGAGATAGGTGTGTATCTCGTCGGCACCCGCGAGTGATCCAGTGGAGGACATCTAAAGAGTGTGCCCCGCTCTTCGCCCCCGGCGCCATGAGAACAGGCAGAGGTGAGAACTCAAGCCAAAGCGTGTTGCGGAAGCAGCGCCGCCGGACAGGCGGGACTTTCGCAACACGCTTTAGTGCGCCCCCGTTCGCCGCTTCAGCTCTGCCGGGTCCAGCGCTGCGAGGCGTCCCCGTCGCAGGCCGCGGTCGACAACCCCGTCCCGAAGGGCAGGTCCAGGCACCCGCCGTCGTAGGTGCTGACCAGGGTGCCGCCGGAACCCGCACGCCAGAGGCGGCCGATGTCCTGGGCGCAGGAGCCCACGAAGACGGCCATGCCGGTCCCGTTGGAGTACAGGCACTGCCCGCTCTGCCCGTTGACGAGCTTGAAGCTGCCGTCCGACCTGCTCTGCACGGTCCACCGGGCGCTCGCGCTCCCGCAGTCCTGGTGGCTGGCCGCTCCGAAGACCTGGGTGACGCAGGTGCCGTCGCCGCCGTTGCGGTACCGGTACGTGCCGGAGGCGGGGGCCGTGGTCGGGCCGCCCCCGGAGGTCGCGGTCCCGCCGGTGGTGCTGGAGCCGGTCCCCCCGGTGGTGCTCGTGGTGCCAGAGGTTCCGGTGGTGCCCGAGTTGCTCGACCCGCCGGAGGCTCCGGTGGTGCCCGCGCCCCCGGAGGTGCTCGCCGCGCCGCCGCCCGTCCCGTCCGCGCCGCCCTGGGTGCCGGTGGCCGCGCCGCCCGCCGAGGCGGCGGCCTGGGAGCCGTTCCCTCCCCCGGCCTGCCGCTCCTTGCCCCGGCCCGCCGGGGTGGCGCTCCTGCCGCCCGCCGGTTTCGTGGGGGTGGCCGTGCCCGAGGGGCTGCTGCCCGCCGTCGAGGACGCCGGGCCGGCGGAGGCCGGGGAGCCGTACGTCGCACCACCGGCCGGGCGCGCGTCGGCCTCGGCCCTCGGCGAGGAGAGGTACGGCACGTTCTGAACGACCAGTGTGGTGCCTCCCGCGATCACCACCACCGGGACGACGGCGAGCAGCACCCGGTTGCGCCTGCGCCGGGCGGGCCGCCCGGAAGGGGCTGGGGTGCCGGGCGTCGGTGGGGTGTCGGACCCGGGCTGCGGGGCGGGCGTGCCGCCCGGCCCGGGGGCCACCACGACCTGGCCCGGGACCGGGGCAGGCGGCGACTCGGGGGCGGGGCTTCGGGGCTCGGGCCCTGCGTCGCCCAGCGGCAGCGTCGGTACGTCGGCCTCCCGCACGTCGGCGGCGAAGGCGGCGCGTTCGGTGAGCCGCGCGGTGATGTCGTCAGGCCAGTACGGCTCGGCGAAAGGACCGTACGGAGCGCAGCGTTCGAGGAGTTCGACGGCGGTGGGGCGGGCCTCGGGATCCTTGGCCAGACAGGCCGCGACCAGCTCGGCGAGCCCGTCGTCCAGATCGCGCAGCTCCCCCAGCTCCGGGGCCTCGTGGACGATCCGGTAGAGGACGCCGTGCCCCGACTCGTCACCGAACGGGGGACGTCCCGAGGCCGCGTACGCGAGCAGGGAGCCCAGCGCGAACACATCGGCCGCTCCGGTCAGGCGCCGTGCGCCCATGGCCTGTTCGGGCGCCATGTAGGCGGGGGTGCCGATGACCATGCCGGTGACGGTCAACTGGCTCTGTTCGGCGGCGCGGGCGACCCCGAAGTCGATGAGGGTGAGGCCGTCGAGGGTCAGCATGACGTTGGACGGTTTGAGGTCGCGGTGCACCATGTCCAGGGCGTGCACCGGCGCGAGAGCGGCCGCCGCCTCCCGTAACAGCAGCCGGAGCGCGGAGACCGGCAGCGGGCCGCCGTGCAGGTCGAGGGCCTGCCGCAGGGTGAGCCCGGGGACGTACGCCGTGGCGAACCACGGGGGCCGGGCCGTGCGGTCACCGGCGAGCAGCGGCGCGGTGGCACCGGCGGGCAGCCGGGCCAGGTTGTCGAGTTCGCGCCCGAACCGGCGCAGGAACTCCTCGTCCTCGCCGACCACCGAGGACAGCAGTTGCTTGACGGCGACGTAACGGCCCTCGTGCACCCCGAGATACACCCGCCCCATGCCACCGGCCCCGAGCCGGCCCACGAGCGGGATCGGCCCGATCCGTGCCGGGTCGTCCGCCTCCAGCCGCTCGGCCCCGCTACCCCTCAACTCCACCACGACAGCCCCGTAGGATGGGAATCAGATTCTAGAAATCTACTCTAGTTCTACGATCGGCTCCCGGGGAGGGTGGCCCGGACCGGAGAAGGACCACGATGAGCCCTAAACAGCAACGCGGCTTGGCCACGGCCGACTTGCTTCTCGACACCGCCCTGCGGGTCTACGCCGACGAGGGCGAGGGGGGCGTCACGGTCCTCGCGGTCACCCGGGCCAGCGGAGTCAGTCTGGGCAGCCTCTACCACCACTTCGGCTCCATCGACGGTCTGCTCGACGCGCTGGCGCAGCGCTGGCTGGAGCGGATGCTGACCGAACTCGCCGCGTCCCTGAGGGGCCCGCGTACGGCGCGTACCGGCATCCGCGCCCTGGTCCGCGCGTACCTGGCGTTCGTCCGGGAACACCCCGCCGCCGCCCTGCTCCTGCACTCCGCCAGGACCGACCGGCGCACCATGGAGCGGGGCAAGGAGCTGCGCGACGCACAGGAGGCCCGCCTCTCGCCCTTCGCGCGCTGGCTCGACGCCCACGTCGAGTCCGGCGAACTCGCGCCGATTCCGCCGGCGTTGATGGAGTCCCTGGCCCTCGGCCCGGTCGTCGCGGTGGCCCGGCGCTGGCTCTCCGGCATCGACGACGTGGACCTCGACGAGGCGGCACGCGTGCTGCCCGACCGCATCTGGCGGTCCCTGGCGCCCTGACGGCCCCCGACCGGCACGGCCGGCCCGCCCGCGCACCGGCGGGGGTACGCGGGGAGCGCGCGGGCCGAACACTTCCGGACGGTGTTTTCCGGCCGGTCGGCCCGGACAGACTTGTCCGGGGCCTCCGTGGCGCACGGCACGGAGGCGCACGGTCCGGGACCACGACGGCGTCCGGGGCCGCGGCCGCGTCCGGCCGCACCGGCGGGTCCGCGGCCGCGGAATCATTCGGTGCACCGGACACGTTCGCCACCAGGGGCGGGCGTCCGACCCCGAACACCGGACTTGCGCCGGGTTGGACAATGGAGGGTGGCCGTCCGGCCTTCCCGAAGGAGGAAAACGCACATGGCTCAAGCCGACCGGAACGCGCAGCCGAGGCTGCGCCCCGCCCCGCTGCTCTTCGAGCCCGCGGAGGCCGCGTCCGACCCCGAGCACTTCTTCAACCTGGAGTCGATGGACGATCCGGCTGAGCTGCTCTCCCGCGCGACCGAGCTGACGCACGCGTTCCGGGCGGCCACCGACCGGAGCATCGAGTTCCAGGCCGTCGCCGCCGCCCAGCTCGCGGATCCCCGCCGCTTCGACCGGCTCACCCCCGCCGACGTCGCGGAGCGCGCGGAGTGGACCGAGGCCTACGCGGAGAAGATGATCGAATTCGGCCGGTCCCTGCTGAAGTCACCCCGCCCTTGACCTCGGCCCCTGACACCCACCCCCGGCACGGTCACTCCGGGTACAGCTTCTGGCATATGCCCGAGGGCAAGATACCCGGCAAGGTGATGCCCTGTCCTGGATTCGACGACTCTCGGCGTCAGCCCCGTCACCCCCGGTAGACCTGTCTCCATGACCGCATGGCTGGAAGACGAAACGTCCCTGCAGACCCGTGACCCGCGCTCCGGCGTCGGCACCCTCCCTCCCCTGCGGAGTCAGGCCTCGCACCAGCCTGCCGAGGTCACCCCCGCCGGAGCCGTCTGGCTCGCCGGCGCCACGGCGAACCCCCGCACCACCCTCGCCCGCTGGCAGGCGAGCCCCGCGTCCCCGGGCGTGCTGCCGTGCGGCACCGCGTTCGACGTGGTGAGCGTCCCCTCACTGTTCGGGCGGCGGATGCTGGAACGGCTCTGGGCACAGGGTCCGGGCTCCGGCCCCGTCGCCACCCACCGCGGCCGGACCCTGCTCTTCGCGACCCCGGGGACCGCGCAGCGGCTGCCCTCACTGCTGGCCTGGGAGGAGTGGGGCACGGGCGCCGCACGCCCGGAAGGCGGCTCGCGCACCCTGCCGCCGGTGCTCTGCCACGGCACCGGCGACGCGGTGACCGTACCGCCGCTGACCTGCGACCCCTCCGCCCCGGGACCACAGTGGGTGGTCGCCCCGGACACCCGTACCCCCTGGCTGCCCGGTCCCGACGTGCTGCGCTGGGCCTGTGTGCGGGCCGCCCGGAGCGCGGTCCCCCCGGTGTCCGATTACTCGATTTTTCCTCCGGCCGATACGGATGCTAATGTCTACGACGTCAGCAGGCGCCGCTAGCTCAGTTGGTTAGAGCAGCTGACTCTTAATCAGCGGGTCCGGGGTTCGAGTCCCTGGCGGCGCACCGACGGAAGAAGCCCCTCGCGAAAGCGGGGGGCTTCTTCGTGTTCCGGGCTTCTTCGTGTTCCGGGCTTCTTCGTGTTCCGGGGCTGCCCTCCCCCGGCTCTCCCCGGCCTTCACTCCGGATTCACGTACCGGTGGTGATCCGCACGGTCCAGGAGCCGGACGGGGTGCGGTCGGCGACCTCGATCCGGGTCCGCTCCCCCGGCACGCTGTACGTCTCCCCGACCGAGAGCGGGGCGTCGGCCAGCGGCGGGTAGACCGAGCGGTCCCAGCAGGCCTCGGTGTCCGGGTGGGTGTCCAGCACCTCCACGGGACCGCCTCCGGAGGCGGTCCCGCTGCGCACCCGGTAGATCAGCACGCCCTCGGTGCAGGTCGCCCGGTCGTTGCCGGTGGCGCCGCGGGCCTCGATGGCCAGCGCGCTGTCCTCGCCCGTCCTGACGACCGCCAACCGGGTGCCCATGGTGCCGCCGGGGACGGGGGCGGCGGCGACCGGCTCCAGGGTCACGTCGGTGCCGCCCTGGACGCAGACCACCTGCCGGTCACCGAGCCAGCCGAGCTTCCACTTGTGCCAGGCGAAGAGATCCGGCGCCAGCCCGAACTGGCTGCCCATGACGTCCCAGTCGCCGACGTAGGTGTCCCAGTCGCCCTTGCCGTCCGTGGGGCGGTGGTAGAGGTCGGCGAGGTCGAAGACGTGCCCGGTCTCGTGGGCGAGGACGTTGCGGTCGGGCGGATGCTGCTCGAAGACGGTGACCACGCGCTTGATGTCCGTGTCGTCGGCGGTGATCGGCCGGTCGAAGTTGACGACCTTGGTGGCGTCGGAGTCGACGCCGGGCGCGTCGGGGTCGGCGACCAGATAGACGATGTCGTACGCCGAGAAGTCGATCTGCGGGTCCGCGGCCTTGATCGCGTCGCGCAGGTAGGAGGTCCGCCGTCCGGAGTCCCAGTCCCGCTCTATGCCGTACCAGGTGGACGGGTGCGGCATCCGCACCCAGCGCTTGAACGGGTGCGCGCCGAGGGTGAAGGTGCCGTAGCTGGCCCGCTCGAAGAACGTCGTCGTCGACGGGAAGTAGTCGGCGGTGAGCACGTCCGGCGGGACGACCGGGTCGGCGTCCGGGAAGGAGAGGAAAATCATGACCGCGTCGAGGCGCCGGACGGGACGCGGATAGGCGCCGTTCCAGTTGTCCAGCCCCAGCGAGTGGTGGGCCGGGGTACGGGGCAGCGCGCACGGTTTCACGCCCGTGTGGGCGGCGGCGGCCGGGCCGGCGACGAGCGACATCGCCGCCAGCGCGAGGAGAGCGGTCAGCGCCGCCGCCACCGCGCGCGGGCTCGGCTTCTCCACCCCCCCGGGCCCGTGCTGACGCGGCACATCTACCTCCGGGTGGAAATGCGGAACACCTCGCTCCACCCTGTGTCCGATCACCGCTCCCCGCCCGCTGGGCTGCCCCACACGGGTCAGGGCGTGCGGGGCGCTCCCACCTCCCCCCGGTGCGCCACCGGTGCGGTGGTCCCACGCGCACCGGTGACGCACCAGCCGGAGGCCCACGATCACGTAACGTCACATACGGTCAGCCACTTCTCGGAATCCGACAGCGGAGCGACGCCCGGGAACGCAGTCGTACAGAAGGGAACAGTGGCGGGCAAAACGGGAGACCGCGCGGAGCGATGCCCGAACCTTGCGGAGGGCCGTCGGCGACGCGCGCACATCCGCCCGGGCCGGACCGGCGCACGCCGGTCGGGCGGGCCGGGCTGGAAGCCCCGGCACCCCACCCTCTATGCTTCCTCACGTTTTCCCGCGTGGTTCGCGCTCCCGGCCCGGGGCGCTCCACCCGGTGGCCCGTCCGGCCACACCTGTTCACGACAATCTGCACAGCGGGAGCGAGCGGTGAGCGGAACCTCCGAAGGGCGCAGGCCCCCGGCAGGCACATCCCCCGGCGCGACCCCGGCGGCGGACACGGAGAGTCACCCCGTGGAGACCGCGCTGCTCGACTACCGGTCCGCTTTCCACAGCGCCACCTTCGCCATGGCCGTCGTGGACGGCTCGGGGGCGATCGTCCACGCCAACGAGACGCTCGCCCGGATGGCGGGCACCGGCGCCACCGACCTCGCCGGGCTGCCCGTCGCCGGTCTCGTCGGTCTCACCCCCGACGACCACGCCTGGCGCGCCTGGCGCGAGGTGCTGCGCGGACGGCGTTCCCGGTTCCGCTGCACCCGCCGGCTCAAGCACCGTGACGGCCGGCCGCTCTGGGCGGAGATCACGGTGGTGCCGATGGCCGACCCTTCGGCGGGAGGCCCGGGCCGCGCGCTGCTGACGGTGGCCGACATCAGCGACCGGCACGAACTCCAGCAGCGGCTGCGTCACCTGCAGATGCACGACGCGGTGACGCGGCTGCCCAACCGGACCCTCTTCTTCGAGCGGCTCTCGGCCGCGCTGGAGCTGTCACCGTTCCAGGACAGCTCGCTGCTGCCGCGTCCCGGCCGGATCGGGCTCTGCTATCTCGACCTGGACGGCTTCAAGGCCGTCAACGACACCCTGGGGCACCGGGTGGGAGACCGGCTGCTCGCGGCCGTGGCAGGACGGCTGAGCGACGTCGCCGGGAGCGATCCGTACCACCCGGGCGGCAGCCACTTCGTGGCGCGGCTCGGGGGCGACGAGTTCGCGGTGCTGGTCGAGGAGTCGCAAGGCACCCCGCAGCTGCTGGACCTGGCGGACGCGCTGCTCACGGCGGTGCAGCAGCCGTTCGACCTGGCCGGGCAGCGGCTTTCGGTCTCCGCCTCGATCGGGGTGGTGGAACGCGCCTGTGCCGGCACCTCCCCCACCGGGCTGATGCAGGCCGCCGACACCACTCTCTACTGGGCGAAGGCAGACGGCAGAGCCCGCTGGACGCTCTTCGACCCCGAGCGCAACGCCCACCGGATGACCCGGCAGGCGCTCTCCTCGACGCTCAGGCCGGCCGTCGACCGCGGCGAGTTCGCCCTGGAGTACCAGCCGCTGGTCGGCATGGCGGACGGGGTGGTGCGGGGCGTCGAGGCACTGGTGCGGTGGAACCATCCGCAGTTCGGGGTGCTCGGCCCCAGCCGATTCGTCTCCATCGCCGAGGAGGACGGCTCGATCGTGCGGCTGGGCCGCTGGGTGCTGCGTACGGCCTGCCGCCAGGCCCGCCAGTGGCAGCTGGACCATCCGGACGGGCCGGCGCTGTTCGTCAGCGTCAACGTCGCCGTCCGGCAGGTCTGGGACTCGGACCTGGTCGCGGAGGTCGGGGACGTCCTCGCCGAGACGGGCCTCGACCCCGGGCTGCTGCAACTGGAGCTGACCGAGTCCGCCGTCATGGGTTCGGCGGGCCGCCCGCTGCGGGCCCTCCAGTCGCTGAGCGACATGGGCGTACGGATCGCCATCGACGACTTCGGCACCGGCTACTCCAACCTCGCCTACCTGAGCCGGCTCCCCGTCTCGGTGCTCAAGCTGGACGGGTCCTTCGTCCGCGGCTTCCGGTACGACGACGGCGGCAGGCACCCGAGCCCGGCCGACGAGACCATCGTCCAGGCGCTGGTGGAGCTCGCGCACCGGCTGGGGCTCACCGTGACGGCGGAGTGCGTGGAGACGGCGGAGCAGGCCGAGCGGCTGCGCCGGATCGGATGCGACACCGGGCAGGGGTGGCTGTACTCCCGGGCGGTCGCGCCGGAGCGGATCGCCGAGCTGATCGACGCGGGCGGGGTGGCCGCGCCGGGTACCGCCGCTCCCGGCACCCCGTGATTGATCGCCACGGGGCACCGGAAGGCCGACGGGGTCAGAGCGTGGGCAGGCCGTACGCGTCGGCGATGAGCTCGTAGCTGCGCAGCCGGGCCTCGCCGCCGTGGGCGTTGGCGGTGATCATCAGCTCGTCGGCGCCGGTCCGCTTGGCCAGGTCGTCCAGGCCCGCGCGGACCTGCTCGGACGTGCCGTACACGATGTTTCCGAGCCACTCGTCCACGAAGTCGCTCTCCAGCGGCCCGAAGGTGTGCGCCTCGGCCTCCTGCGGAGTGGGCACGAGGCCCGGCCGGCCGGTGCGCAGCCGCAGCATGCTGAGCGCCCCGGTGAGCACCTGGCGGCGGGCCTCGGCCTCGGTGTCGGCCGCGAGAGCGGCGGCGCCGATCAGGGCGTACGGGGCGTCGAGCACGGCGGAGGGCTGGAAGGACTCCCGGTACAGGTCCAGAGCGGGAATGGTGTTCCGGGCCGAGAAGTGGTGCGCGAAGGCGAAGGGCAGCCCGAGGACACCGGCCAGCCGGGCGGAGAAGCCGGAGGAGCCGAGGAGCCAGATCGGCGGCCGGGCCGGCGACTGCACCCCGCCGTCCGAGGAGGCCTGCACCGGGCCGGGGACCGCGTGGATGCGGGAGTAGGGGTGGCCGTCCGGGAAGTCGTCGTCCAGGAAGCGGGTCAGCTCGGCGAGCTGCTGCGGGAAGTCGTCGGCGCCCTCGCCCAGCCGCTCGGTCCGGCGCAGCGCGGCGGCGGTGGCGCCGTCCGTACCGGGGGCACGGCCGAGGCCGAGGTCGACGCGGCCGGGAGCCATCGCCTCCAGGGTGCCGAACTGCTCCGCGATGACGAGCGGGGCGTGGTTGGGCAGCATCACGCCGCCGGAGCCGAGCCGGATGCGGTCGGTGTGGGCGGCGAGGTGCGCCAGGATCACGGCCGGCGAGGACGAGGCGACACCGGGCATCGAGTGGTGCTCGGCGACCCAGTAGCGGTGGAATCCGCGACGCTCGGCCAGTTTCACGATGTCCACGCTGGTGCGGAGCGCCTCGCTCGCGGTGCTGCCCTTGCCCACGGTCACCAGGTCGAGCACCGACAGGGGGACGGGGGCGGTGCCGCCCACCGTCCCCCTGACCGTGTCGGCCCGGCCGTCGGCGGCTGTGTCGCCGTCGTCGCGGATCTCTTCGCCTCGGTTCTCGTCCACGTGTCGCTCTCCCGGTGCCACTGGTCATACGTATGCGTATCGAACCCCTGCAACAGGAGGGCGGCTCCGCTTATTCCGGCGCGGTGGGTGCGCGGACGGGAGCCGAGGACGTCGTCCCGGTGCTCCGGACGTCATTCGCGGACTTCGAGGCCGCGCGGCTCGACGGTGCCGAGCGGGGGCTCGCGGGTGGCGAAGAGGGCGCCGAGTGCGGGAGCCCAGACGCGGCGGTCGGTGAGTCGCAGCCCTTCCCAGACGGTGACCGGGTTGGCCGCGAGGACCGGCTTCCCGAGGAGTTCCTCCAGCTCGGTGACGTGCGCCGCCGTGTGCAGGGCGGTGTCGGGGAGGAGTACCGCCTCCGCGTCCGGGTGATCGCCGGCGATGGCGAGTTCGCGGGTGAGATCCAGGTCCCAGCCGGCCACCTCGGCGCCGGTGATGATCCCACTGCCCCGGGTGGCGACCACGTCGATGCCGGCGGCCGTCAGGAAGTCGCTGAACAGGGCGGCGACCTCGTCCGGGTAGGTGGCGGCTACCGCGACCCGCCGGACTCCGAGCTCCTCCACGGCGTGCACGAAGGCGAAGGACGTACTGGAGGCGGGCAGACCGGCCGAGCGCGCCAGCGCGGAGATCTGCGCCTGGGCACCCTCGCGGCCGAGTACGAAGCTGCCGCCCGTGCAGGCCCACACCAGGGACTCGGCGCCGGCCAGCCGGAGCTCCTCCACACCGGCGTCCAGTCGCTCGGCGGAGCCCAGCTCGCGCAAGGCCTGCACGTGACGGACGTCGTCGCCGATCCCGGTGCGGAACAGGGGCAGTCTGATGTCGCTGTCCAGCGTGATCTCGATCCGCGGGAAGTCGTCCTCGGCGCATTCGCCCGGGTAGAGAAGTCCGACGGTCGTCATGTCCACCCTTCCTTTTCGCCCGGACCGGTGGTCCGGGACAGGGGCGGGCCGTGCACGGACGGTGCGACCGGCCTCACAGTCACCCCTGTCTCTTCCTCTCCTTCCAGTGTTCCCGACATCGGCCGTCGCACCCACCCGGGCCGTGACGGGGTCCGGCCTCCCGGCTCGCCGCGGAGAGGCCGGAGGGGAGGTATCCGCCCCGCGAGGTCCGGAAGTCGGCGCTGATGTTCGACGCGGGACAGATGGTCGAATCGGCGTGGCCGGAAAAATCTTGGCGTCCTCACAGGAATTCCCCCGGCATGGGGGCACCCGCGCACCGCCGTGACCTGGCATTTGCCAGACCCGTCAATGCCATTGGCATATGCCTCTCGAATGCGTCCCAGCCCAGGACGGCACAGACGGGGCAAGAAGTGGTCAACAGCCCTGCCATGGGTGCTTCTTGGCCACTATCGTGGACGCACAGCTTTGCGGTCGGACCTTGGGCAGGGGGGCACCGTGACATTGCGACCGGAACCAACAGCGCCGTTCCACGCGGTGCAGCACGCCTTCCGCGTGCTCGAAACGGTCTCGAACCACGGCGACGGCGTGACCGGAACACAGATCGCGCGGGAGACCGGACTGCCTTCGGCCCGGCTCACCTCCCTGCTGCTGACCCTGCGCCGCGAGGGATATGTCGAGCAGATCGCGGACGGCGCCTACGTCCTCGGGGCCTCGCTGCTGCTCCTCGGTTCGGGCCCCACCCGGCGTCTCGCCCTGGAGGAGCGGCTCCAGCGCATCCTGGCGCAGCTGCGCGACACGGTCGGCGCGGCGGTCTACATCAGCCGGTACGTCGACGGCGAGGTCACGGTGGACCAGGTGCTCGACGGCCCGCTCACCCCCGCGGTCAGCGAGTGGGTCGACTTCCGCTCGGCCGCGCACGCCAGCGCGGTCGGAAAGTGCCTGCTGGCCCAGTTGGACGCGAACGCCCGGCGCGACCACATCGCGCGCCACCGGACGGCACGGCTCACGTCCCGGACCATCACGGACGAGAAGGTGCTGCTGGCCACGCTCGACCACCACCCCGCGACGGTCCCGATGCTGGACCTCCAGGAGTACGCGGTGGGCACGGTCTGCGCGGCGGTCCCGTTGACGGCGGGCGGTTCGGCGGGGTGCCTGGCTCTGTCGCTCCCGGTCGGCGACACCTACCGGCTGCGCGAGGCGGCCGAGCTCCTCAACCAGCAGGCCGCGCCGGTCCTGCTGTCGCTGGCGCTCTGACC
>NZ_JBHWZJ010000045.1:0-32308 GCF_042728415.1 Streptomyces sp. NPDC060198
GCCCGGGACCCATGGAGAGCGCGGTCGGCCGCGGCGAGGGCGGCCAGGTCCGCCGCCCCACCGGCACGGTGCCGGGCGGCGACGGCCTGCCCCAACGCGAGGATCACCACGCACACCGTGCACAGAGTGGCCACCGTCAGGGCCACCCACACGGTCGCCACTCCCTGGTCACGATGGCTTTGATCACCGCGCCTTTGATCACCGTGCCTTTGCTCACCGTGCCTGTGTTCACGGCACCTCCGGTCACGGTGACCGCCCACGAGAGGGCTCATGGCGCGCCTCCAGCGGTCTCCACGGTGCCGAAGCCGTCCCCTGAGTCCCCTGAGTCCCCGGCGTCCCCAGCGCCCCCGCTGCCTCCCGCGTCCGGGGCGGCCTCCCCGCTGCCTCCGGACGCGGGAGCGGCGTTCCCGGTACCGACCCCCACCGTGTCCTCGGCCAGGGCTGCCGCCTCGGCGCTCAGGGTGAGCGCCAGGGCGTGCGGCCCGGGTGTGGGAGCCTCCACGCGTACCCGCCAGAGCGCGCCCTCCCTCCGTACGACGATCCGCGCCCGGGCGGGGGCCGCGGCGCGGGCCGCGTCCCGCACCGCGGCTTCCGGCTCCGAACGCGCTGCGGCCCTCGCACCGGCCCGGGCCGCGTCCACGCACCGGATCTGGTCGGCGGCCGCCACCAGAGCCCAGACCAGCACCAGGGCGAGGGCCACCAGCACCGGCAGCGCCATCGCCGCCTCTGCGGTGACCGAGCCCGTGTCCCGACCACCGCACCGGGCCCGAACAGCGGTCCCGCCCCTCAGCCGCTCCCGTTCCGCGCGCCATCGCCGCTCAGAACGATCCATCGAGCGCGCCCTTGATCAGCGATTGCAAGGCTTCCTGCACCGCTGCGCTGTTGACCACCTTGTAGAGCACGGCGGCGAACGCGCAGGCTGCGATCGTCCCCATGGCGTACTCGGAGGTGGTCATCCCGCGGTCGGACCGGCCGAACCGGCGGGACCACCGGCCTCGCCACTCGACGCCCCTCTTCCCGGACCCCGGGACGAGCAGGCGGAACCGACATCGCACCGGCCGCACCGCTCTGCCCAGGACATGCCGCCCGCGTCCCCGTCCACCACGCGTGTCCACGGAGACGTCTCCACTCGTTTCGATGCCCATTCCGACACTCATTTCAGCCCTCGTTCCGCCCTTCGACGGGCACGGTTGGATGACCGGCGCACCGGCGGTGCGCCCGTGAGACAGAGAGACCCGCGCGCCGTTTCAGCCGGCGTGCAGGATCCCTCCCGCCAGGCCGACGATCACCGGGGCGACTCCGACCGCCAGGAAGGCGGGAAGGAAGCACAGCCCCACCGGGGCGGTGATCAGCACACTTGCGCGCTGGGCCCTCGCCACGGCGGCGTCGGCGCGAGCGGATCGCATGGCGTCGGCCAGCCGGGCGACGGGTTCCGCAGCCGGGGCCCCGGTCTCGCCGGCACGGTCCAGGCAACGGGCCAGCGGACCAGCCCCCGGAATCTCCCCGAGGAGGCCCCATGCCCGGGTGGGATCGCCGCCGAGACGGATCTCGACGGCGGCGCGGACCAGTCGCTCGCCGACGGGTCCCCGGAGCGACTCCCCCACGGCCTCGGCAGCCTGCTGTGGGCCGGCACCGGCGGAGATGCAGGCGGCCAGGAGATCCGCTGCCAGCGGAAGTTGCCGGGCTGCCGAAAGCTCGGCCTCGGCCGCCTCCCCGGAGCCCTCCGGGCGCCGGGCCCGTGCGCCCCTCCGGAAGCGCCACACCGAAGCGGCCGCCCCCGCGCCGGCCAGGATTCCCGTGGCCCCGCCCACGAGAATCCACACCACCAGGCCCGCGCCGACCGGTTCTCCCCACCGCTCAGCGGCGTCGCGAATCCCCGCGACCGGTCGGGACCGCACTCGCCGCGCCCGTTTCCCGCCCGGCGAGCCCTCGTCGTGGTCCGGTTCTCCGAGGAGCACGGCGCATCGCTTCCGCAGGGCCCGTTCCCGACGGTTCCCGGTCAGGGACAGCCCCGCGCACAGGGACGCCGCGCCCACCCCGAGCCAGATCCCCAGGCTGTGGACAACTTCTCCGGCGACTGCGTTCACCCCGCGTCCCCCGCCCGCACGATCCGGCCGGCCCAGCAGAGCCCGGCCGTCTCCAGCAACAGGCTGGCCGCCAGGCAGAACAGCCCTGCCGGGGTGTGCAGCAGGACGCGGAGAGGCTCGGCCCCGAGCGCGGCGCCCATGCCCAGCCCCGCCAACGGCAGGAGAGCCAGCACCACCACCGTCGACCAGGCTCCGGCGAGCCGGGCCCGCAGTTCCTCTCTCCGTCGTCGCTCCGCCCGCAGGGCCCCTTCCAGACGGTCCAGGCCCGCCGCGAGTCCGGCCCCGCCGTCCACCGACACCCGCCAGCACGCCGCGATCCCGGCCAACGACGCCGACCCCGGAGTCCGGGACGCCCGGTGCAGGGCACCAGGTACATCGCCGCCGAACCGCGCAGCGGCGAGCACCAGTGACTCGGCGGCGCCCAGGCCACGCGTCTCCCGTACCGCGCGGATCAGCGCCTGTCCCGGTTCGCGGCCCGCCCGCAGTTCGCCGACGACCGCCCCGCAGAGCGCCGTGACCGCCTCGTCCGACCGCTCGTAAGCGGTCCGCTCGGCCCGCCCCCGCAGCCACCGCCGCACCAGGGGCACGGCCAGGGTGCCCGCGATCAGCGGCAGCCACGACTCTCCGAGGACCGCGAGTGCCACGGCGGCCGGAACGCAGACCCATTCGCGCCGCCGCATCAGCAGTTCACCCGGCCGTGTGCGCCGCATCGCCGCACTCCGCGCCACTGTCACCGGCGGGGCCGCTTCCCCACCACCGTCGCCCGAGGCGCCACGCACGGCTTCCGCGCACCTCGCCCTCGCCGTCCCGCCGCCATCGCGGCGTACGACCAACCAGACCGCGAGGGCCACGCAGGCCACCGCTCCCCACGTCGCGTACGCGGGCTCCACCCCGGTCACCAGGCACCCCCGACGAGCGCGGCCAGCCTCTCCCAGCCCGCGGCCCGCACGAAGCCGTCCGCCCCGCCCGTCAGCGCGGGTACGGTGAACACGAGCCCGTCGGAGTCGCGTTCCAGCACATGGACCTCGGCCAGACGTCGGCGCCCCGTCCGGTCACGCACCAGGTGGATCACCACCGACAACGCTGCGGCCAACTGGCTGTGCAGGGAGGGCCGGTCGAGCCCTGCCGCCGTCCCCAGCGCCTCCAGGCGAGCGGGCACGTGCGACGCGGCGTTGGCGTGCACCGTCCCGCACCCGCCCTCATGCCCCGTGTTCAACGCGGCCAGCAGGTCCGTCACTTCGGCCCCTCGCACCTCGCCGACGACCAGCCGGTCCGGACGCATGCGCAGGGCTTGGCGGACCAGATCGCGAAGGGTCACCAGCCCTGCCCCCTCCTGGTTGGCGGGCCGGGACTCCAGCCGCACCACGTGCGGGTGGTCGGGCCTCAGTTCGGCCGAGTCCTCGGCCAGCACGATCCGTTCGTGCGCGCCCACCTCTCCCAGCAGACTCGACAGCAGGGTGGTCTTCCCCGCACCGGTGCCGCCGCTGATGAGGTAGGAGACGCGTGCGCGCACCAGGCTCCGCAGCAACCGGTCGCCGCCCGGCGGCACCGTCCCCGCCCGGACGAGCTCCTCCAGACTGAAAGCCCGCGGACGGACGACACGCAGGGAGAGGCAGGTCGACTCCACGGATACCGGGGGGAGTACCGCGTGCATCCGCGTCCCGTCCGGCAGCCGCGCGTCCACCCAGGGCCGGGCGTCGTCCAGTCGTCGGCCGGCAACCGCCGCGAGACGCTGAGCGAGTCTCCGCACGGCTGCGGCGTCGGAGAAGCGGACACCGGTCAGCTCCAGACCACCGCCCCGGTCCACCCATACCCGATCGGGCGCGGAGACCAGGACATCGGTCACCTCCGAGTCGGCCAGCAGAGACTCCAGCACCCCCGTGCCGACCAGCTCACCGCGCAGCTCGGCCGCGGCACCCAGGATTTCCTGGTCCCCCATCAGTAGGTCCTGTGCCCGGACGGCGGCAGCCACGCCCGCCGGGGTCGGCACCTCTCCACTGAGCGCCAGCCGCTGCCGTACGGCGTCCAGCAGCCTCTCGGTCACGACACCCCTCCCGCCGGAACGGGAAGACCACCGACGTACGTCTTCTCCCAGAACGCGGTGCAGAACCGGGCGAGAGGACCGCGTGGCCCCGCCCCCGGCGGAAGGAGACCGTCCTGATGCGCCGACGCCCCGGGTTCCACCGGGAGTTCGCCCAGAAGCGGCAAAGCGAGCGCGCGGGCCACCCAGGGACCGTCCAGGCCGGGCGCGAACGGTGCCCGGGCCACCACCCTCAGGTCGTCCAGGGTCGTGCCGACCGCCGACGCCACGCACTTCGCGGCTGCCACGGCACGCAGCTCACCCGGCACGACCAACAGTCCGAGGTCCGCCTGACTGAGCGCTTCCGCGACCCCCTCGTCCACCTGACGGGGCAGGTCCACGACCACCACCCCGCCCGGCCGCCGGGCGGCCGCGAGCACCGACCGCACCGCCAGAGGCGGTACGACGACGCCGCATTCGCGCCCCCGGCTGAGCACGCGCAGTCCGTGCAGGGCGGGCAGCGAGTCCTCCAGGACCCCACCGCCGAGCCGGCCTCTGGTATGGGCGAAGTCGGGCCATCTCCGGCCCTCGGTACGCTCCCCTCCGAGCAGGACGTCGATGCCGCCTCCCAGCGGATCGCCGTCGATCAGCGTGGTCCGCAGTCCCGCCCGGGCAGCGGTCACGGCGAGCGCGCAAGCGAGCGTCGACGCCCCTGCCCCGCCCCTACCGCCCACGACCGCCACGGTGAGTGCGGGACGCCCCGCACCCTCCTTCGCGTTGGCGAGCTGCTCGATGAGCCAGCCTTCGGCTTCGGGCAGCCTCAGTACATGCTCGGCGCCGATCTCGACCGCTTGCCGCCAGACGTCGGGCGAGTCCTGATCCCGCCCGACCAGCATCACCCCGCGGCGCCGTGCGAGTCCGCGGCACCGCTGAACCGCGTCGTCGCCCACCAGGACCAGCGGCGCCTGCCGCCACACCTCACGGTCCTCCGGCGCGCCGTGGAGAACTTCCGGTTCCGCTCCCGCTGCCGCGCAGAGACGCAGCAGATCGTCGAGCAGATGGATGTCCTCGGTCACGATCAGCGGTACGCCGCACCGCCCTTCGGCGATCGGTTTTCCTTGTCGCGCATGGGAACGGTTCACGATCTCCACCCCTTCTCAGAGCTCCTTGAGCACCGTTCACGCCGGCCCCGGAACAATCCGGGACAGGCGATTCCGGAACCCGCGGACTTCACGGGCGGAATCACCATGCGTTCTCACCGAAAAAGATGTGGATCTTGATGGAGAACTGTGGACAACTCTCACGTTGTGAATAACTCGGTCACTCAAATCGGGGATATCCGGAGCGCACCTCTTTCGCTACTCACAGTCACATGGGAGGCTGTGCGTAGAGCGCGAGGAATCAGGGCCGCAAGCCCGGAGACAAGATGAAATGGCGCACGATTCAGGGGGAAAGCACCTGGATGTGCGACGACCCCCGCCGGGGGGGGGAGAGCGGGGGTCGTCCCCACGGCCGACTCGGGGGGGGAGGAGTCGGACCGGGTTAGCACGGTCGCGAACGATCCGTGACTTCCATGGTGTACCCGAGCACCTGACCAGGCAAACCCAAGCGCCGGAGTTTGAGCCGAATGGAGGCCCCCTATGCTCAGTCTTGTGGAAAACCGCTTCTCGCCGCGCACCGCCGCCTTCTTCGACCTGGACAAGACGGTCATTGCGAAGTCTTCGACGCTGGCCTTCAGCAAGTCCTTCTACCAAGGCGGCCTGATCAACCGTCGCGCAGTGCTGCGCACGGCGTACACACAGTTCGTGTTCCTCGCAGGAGGCGCGGATCACGATCAGATGGAGGGGATGCGTGAATATCTCTCCGCGCTCTGCAAGGGGTGGAACGTGGCGCAGGTCAAGGAAATCGTCGCCGAGACCCTGCACGACCTGATCGACCCGATCATCTACGACGAGGCAGCCACCCTCATCGAGGAGCACCACGCCGCCGGACGTGACGTGGTGATCGTCTCCACGTCGGGGGCCGAGGTGGTGGAGCCCATCGGTGAACTGCTCGGGGCCGACCGGGTCGTGGCGACCCGGATGGTCGTCGGCGACGACGGCTGTTTCACCGGCGAGGTCGAGTACTACGCCTACGGCCCGACCAAGGCCGAGGCCGTCAAGGAACTGGCAGCGTCGGAGGGGTACGACCTCTCCCGCTGCTACGCCTACAGCGACTCCGTCACCGACGTCCCGATGCTGGAGTCGGTCGGCCACCCCCACGCCGTGAACCCGGACCGCGCTCTGCGACGTGAGGCCGGCGCCAGGCAGTGGCCGATTCTCGTTTTCGATCGCCCGGTCCGGCTCAAGCAGCGACTGCCCTCCTTCTCCCTGCCGCCGCGTCCGGCTCTCGTCGCCGCCGCGGCTGTGGGAGCGGCTGCCGCCACCGCCGGACTCGTCTGGTACGCCACGCGGCGACGAGCTGCGGCCACCGCCTCCGCCTGACCGAAGCCCGGCCACCGCCGAGCACGAACGCCCCGGCGCGGGCGGAGCTTCAGACAGGTCGCGTCTGCCGATCGATGGGTGATTGAACGCGAAAGTAAAGAAGTGGAGCCTGGGGTACCGCTTATCTCACTCCAGGAGTACAAAGGAGTCACCGGCCCGCGAGACCGAGGACATCCGAGAGGATGACCTTTCACGCAGCAAGGCCCCACGGACCGCGCATGGAAGTTGGGCACCCACGCGACGTCGACCCGTCGATTACGGGCCAGCCACACCAGGTGACGGGCAAAGTACCCGACCTGATGGGCATATATCGAGGACGCTTGGTAACCCGGCGGACGTGCCAGCGGCGGTACCGGTTCCGGTACCGCCGCAACTCTTCATCCACGGGCCAACCGTTGCGAGACGGTCAGGCAGCCCCGCGCTGCAGCGCCTCACAGACCGCGGTCGACTCCCTGACGCCCAGTTCCACCGCGCGCCCGCAGTGCGCGATCCAGGCCGCCATCCCCTCGGGCGTTCCCGACAGGTACCCCTCGAACGCCGCCACGTACGCGGCCCGGCCCTGCTCCGCGTGGCCGACCTCGGCCGGGCAGATCGACTTCGGGTCCAAGCCGCTGCCGATCAGAACGATGCGCTCGGCAGTCCGGGCCACCAGTCCGTTGCACGAACCGAAGGGACGCAGGGCGAGTAGTTCGCCGTGCACGATCGCGGAAGTGACCAGGGCCGGCGCGGTGCTGCCGTCGATGATGAGCCGCGACAGCCCTTCGAGTCGCCCGGCCACCTCGCCGGCGTCCGGCAAAGATGCCTCCACGAGCGGCTCGTCCACCGTCTCCCCGGCCAGCCGGGGCCGTCCCACCGCGTCGTCGGGGGTCGCACCTCCGGCGGCCACCAAGTGAAGTCTTGCCAGTACCCGCAGGGGCGACTGTCGCCAGATGGAGAGCAGTTGACCGGCTTCGGCCGTGAGGCGCAGCGCAGCGCCCACCGTCCGCGCCTCGGGGTCGCCGCTGAAGTCGGTACGGCGCCGCACCTCTTCGAGGTTCCAGTCGGCACCCGACAGCGCTGCCGAACCGCGCGCTCCGCGCAGCGCGGCCTCCGAGGTCACCTCGTTGCTCCGGCGGCGCATCACACGGTGGCCGTAGACCTGGTCCACGGCCTTGCGGACCGAGTCCACGGAGTCGGGGACCCCTGGCAGGGCGGCAAGAGCGGCGAGCGGGTCCGAGGCAGTCGTACTCATAAGTAGCGAGGCTACGCGCCCCATACACCCTCGCCACCCCCACGTGTCGTTCTTCACGAAGCGCGACGACTTTGCGCGATCCTGCGGCTACCCTAGGTGAACATGAAGATCGCTTTCGTAGGGAAGGGCGGCAGCGGCAAGACCACGCTGTCCTCTCTCTTCATCCGCCACCTCGCCGCCAACGAAGCCCATGTCATCGCCGTGGACGCCGACATCAACCAGCACCTCGGGGCCGCGCTGGGCCTCGACGAGCAGGAGGCGGCAGCGCTTCCGTCGATGGGGGCCGAACTACCGCTGATCAAGGACTACCTGCGGGGCAGCAACCCGCGGATCGCCTCCGCCGAGACGATGATCAAGACCACGCCACCCGGCGAGGGGTCACGCCTGCTGCGCGTCTGCGAGGACAACCCCGTCTACGACGCCTGCGCGCGCACGGTACGCCTCGACGACGGCGACATCCGGTTGATGGCCACAGGTGCGTTCGACGAGGCGGACCTCGGAGTGGCCTGCTACCACTCCAAGGTGGGTGCGGTGGAGCTCTGCCTCAACCACATGGTCGACGGCCCTGACGAGTACGTCGTGGTCGACATGACCGCCGGATCCGATTCGTTCGCCTCGGGGATGTTCACCCGGTTCGACATGACGTTCCTGATCGCCGAACCGACCCGGAAGGGCGTATCGGTGTACCGCCAGTACAAGGAGTACGCGCGGGACTTCGGCGTGACGCTCCGAGTGGTCGGCAACAAGGTTCAGGGCCCCGAAGACCTGGACTTCCTTCGCTCCGAGGTCGGCGAGGACCTGCTCGTCGGGGTCGGCCACTCCGACTGGGTGCGAGCGATGGAGAAGGGCCGGCCGGACCGCTTCGAGCTGTTGGAGGCCGACAACAGGATGGCGCTCCAAGCCCTCCAGGACGCGGCCGAGGACTCGTACGAGCTGCGCGACCGGGAGCGGTACACACGACAGATGGTCCACTTCCACCTGAAGAACGCGGAGAGCTGGGGCAACGAGAAGACGGGCGCCGATCTGGCCGCCCAGGTCGACCCCGCGTTCACGCTCGACGACCGTCTGGTGACGGGTGTGGCCGCTCCCATGTGACGAGCGACGACCGCGGTCCGGCCGGTACGGGCCGCGACGGAGGGGCGGGACCCGTGCGGCATGCCCGCAGCGGTCCCGCCCTCGCACGGCCCGACGCCCCACGCTCGAAGCCCGAAGCCCGAAGCCCGAAGCCCGAAGCCCGAAGCCCGAAGCCCGAAGAAACGTTACTTCTCGTGCGCGTCCTTCGCCTCGCCCTTGTCTGCGGGGCTCACCGGCTTTCCTCCGGCGGCGGCCACGGGCGCCGCGAGGTAGGACCCCCAGCCGCCCTTCGGGGCCTCCCCCACACCGAGCGTTCCGAGCTTGGCCAGCACCGCCGGGTCCTGGGCGTCCAGCCAGTCGGCGAGCTGACGGAAGGAGACGCACCGCACGTCCGACTTGGTACAGACGGACGCGATCGTCTCCTCCACGGCGCGCATGTAGGTGCCGCCGTTCCAGGACTCGAAGTGGTTGCCGATGATCAGCGGCGCGCGGTTCCCGTCGTACGAACGGTCGAAGGCCTCCAGAAGGCCGTCGCGCATCTGGTCGCCCCAGTGCTCCTGCTCGACCGGATCACCCTGGGTGACTCCGGACTGGTTGAACATGAAGTTGTAGTCCATCGACAGCGTCTCGAAGTCGCGCCCCGGGACGGGTACGAGCTGGAGCGGAAGGTCCCAGACACCATCCTTCTTCGCGGGCCAGACCTGGTTGCCGATCCCGCTGGAGTCGTAGCGGAACCCCATGTCCCGCGCGGCGGCGACCATGTTCTTCTGACCTTCGAGGCACGGAGTACGGCCGCCGACGAGTTCCTTGTCGTAGTCGAAGGGGAGCGGGGCCTCGGACTTGAGTTCCGGTGCGTTCGTCTTCCAGTTCTTCACGAAGGACTTGGCCTGGCGGATCTCGCTCTTCCACTCGTCGACAGACCAGGTGCCGCCACCCCCGTCAGGGCCGCAGAAGTGGCCGTTGAAGTGGGTGCCGATCTCGTTGCCCTCCTTCCAGGCGGCACGCACCTCGTTGAGGGTGTCGCGGATGCCCTTGGCATCGTTGAAGCCGATGTCGGAGCTACCGGGGGAGTGCTGGGGCGGGTCGTACAGGTCCTTCTTCTCCTCGGGCAGCAGATAGACCCCGCTGAGGAAATACGTCATCTTCGCGCCGTACTTCTTGGCGACGCCGCGGAAGTGGGAGAAGAGCTTCTGGCTGTCCTCGCCGGCGCCGTCCCAGGAGAACACCACGAGCTGCGGAGGCTTCTGCCCCGGCGCGAGCCGCTCGGCGACCGGGAGGTGGGGCTGAGCACCCGTGAATGCCGTGGAGCCGTCCCCGATCAGCTGGACGACGTTGCCCGGCGCGGGCGCGTTCTGCCCGCCGGGCTTCTCCTTGGCCCCGTGCGCCCTCTCGGCGCCGGATCCGGACGCCCCGGCTCCGACGCCGGAGCACCCGGCCAGAGCGGCGAACACGGCTGCGGTGGTGACCCCCAGGGCGACTCTCTTCGTGGCGGCGATCATCCGCTCACCTCTTCCTTGCGGCTCGTTTGCGTGGAATGTGCCGACTGGCGCGGTCACGTTCACACGCCGCCCGAATGCCTCAGAGCGACAGGCCGAATGAAAAGATGCTTATTCACTGCATTGGGTGATCCTGTCAGTCATTTGCCCGATATGCGCACCACAATTCTTTACTCTGCATTACGATTCGTTTACCTAGAGTTGAGAAATCCCGCCGCTGCACGCCGTGACCCACGGCCGCGTCCCCCACGTTCCGCGACCGCGCTGCCCCGGAGGAGACGGGAATGCCTGCCTGCGTACCCATCCGAAACATCCGAAACCATGGCTCTCACCTCCTCCGTACCTCGGGGGAGAAGAGGCCCCACAGCCCGCCGCCACGCCGAGGCCCCCGCTTCCGCGTCACCGCGGGCGACCTGTCCGCATCGATCACGGTCTTCCTCATCGCCGTTCCCATGTCACTCGGCCTCGCCGTCGCCATGGACGCACCGCTGGAAGCCGGCCTCATCTCCGCCGCGATCGGCGGCATCGTCGCCGGCCTGATCGGCGGCACGCCGCTCCAGGTCAGCGGACCGTCCGCCGGACTGACCGTCGTGACAGCCGAGTTGCTCCAGGTCTACGGCTGGCGCACGACCTGCGCCATCACCATCGGGGCCGGCCTGCTCCAGATCCTGCTTGGTTCGGTGAGAGCGGCGCGAGGCGCCCTCGCGGTCAGCCCCGCGATCGTCCACGGCACTCTCGCCGGGATCGGGGTGGCCATCGCTCTCGCCCAGTTGCACATCGTCCTCGGCGGCTCTCCGCAGAGCTCCGCGATGGACAACGCCCTCGCTCTCCCCGAACAGTTGACGCGGATCAGTCCGGCCGCCCCACTGATCGGAGCCCTGACCATCGGCCTTCTGGTGCTGTGGCCACGCATCCCCGGCGCCCCCGGTCGTGCGCTCCGTAAGATTCCGGCCGCGCTCGCGTCGGTAGCCGTGGCCACGGCGGTGGCGGCTTTCGCCGCGCCCCGCATCAGCCGGGTGGACCTGCCCTCGTGGAGCTCGCACGCCCTCCCCGAGATGCCCCGAGGGCCGGTACTCGCCCTCGCCACCGCCATGTTCACCGTGATGCTGGTGGGCAGCCTCGAGTCGCTCCTGGCGGCCGTGGCGGTGGACAAGCTGACTGCCGACCGTACGGCCCAACACGCCGCACGCCAACCGGACATGCCCCTGCCCCACGTCGCCCGCTCCGACCTGGACCGCGAGTTGCGGGCCCAGGGCATCACCAACACGCTGGCCGGGCTGCTCGGCGGTCTCCCGATCTCCGGTGGCGCCGTGCGCAGTTCGGCGAACGTCCGTGCCGGGGCCAACGGCCGCGCGGCGACCGTGCTGCACGGTGTCTGGGTGCTGCTCGCGGCAGGATTCCTGGTCTCCGTGCTCGAGTGGATTCCGCTCGCCGCGCTGGCCGCCCTCGTCATGGTCGTCGGCATCCAGATGGTGAACTACGCCCACATCAAAAATGTCCACCGGCACCGCGAAGTCCTCGTCTACGGGGCGACGATCACCGGTGTCGTGGTGTTCGGCGTACTTGCCGGCGTCGCGATCGGCATCGCGGCCGCCGTAGGAATGGCACTGCACCGGCTCGCTCGTACCCGTATCTCCGTGACCGAGAGCGATGGCCGGTTCCTGGTGACCGTGCGCGGTCAGTTGACCTTCCTCGCGGTGCCGAGGCTCAGCCGCGTCCTCAACCAACTCCCCCAAGGTGTCGACGCGATCGTCGAATTGGACGGTTTTTTCATGGATCACGCGGCCTACGAGGCCATCCAGGACTGGCGAACCACTCAGGTCGCCCATGGCGGCAACATCGTCTTCACCGGCAGGTCGGGAGGGCGGATCGCGGAACCCGCGTCGGCGGCGCACTCCTGCTGCCGCCCGTGGACGCCCTGGCGCAACCACCACTGCCACGACCGCCCCCACCAGCCCACCACTGCGGCGGAACGCCCGCAGCCGCAGCCGGGGCGTCCCGGAGCCTCACCGGATTCGCTCTCGGCCGAAGCGGCCGGACACGTCTCGGAGCCCGTCGCAGCCGTGAGGCGCGGCGGCGCGCACAGCCTGCTGAGCGGTATCAGCTCCTTCCAGCTGAATACGGCCCCGCTGGTCCGCGAGGAGCTCGCACGCCTCGCGACGGAGGGCCAGCGGCCGTCCCAGCTGTTTCTGACCTGTGCGGACTCCCGCCTCGTCACCAGCATGATCACGTCGAGCGGGCCGGGCGATCTGTTCACCGTGCGCAACGTGGGCAATCTGGTGCCCCCACCGGGGGCGGGTTCCGACAGCGGCGGTGACGACTCGGTGGCAGCGGCGATCGAGTACGCGGTGGACGTCCTGCGGGTCGAGTCCATCACCGTCTGCGGGCACTCCGGCTGCGGCGCCATGCAGGCGCTTCTCGGCGCCGAGCCGGGGACGCCGAGGACCACGCCCCTGTGGCGGTGGCTGCGGCACGGGCTGCCGAGCCTGGACCGCATGTCCTCCCGCGACCAGCCGTGGGCGCGCATCTCCGGCCGGATGCCCACCGACGCGGTGGAGCAGCTCTGCCTGACCAATGTCGTCCAGCAGCTCGACCACCTCCGCGCGCACGAGTCGGTGGCGCGCCGGCTGGCGGACGGCACCCTCCACCTGCACGGCATGTACTTCCACGTGGGCGAGGCACAGGCCTACCTGCTGACGGAGGGCGCCAGTTCCGGCTCGGGCCCGGACGAAGTCTTCGAACGGGTGGCTCCGGGAATCGGCATCGGTCCGAAGCCAGCAGATCCGGGGAGCACGGATCCGGTGGCTTCGTCTCCGGCGGCAGCGCTTCCGGACGACGGTCCCGGGCAGGAGGAGGCCACACACAGCCTCGTCTGAACCAGCTGCACCCCGGTCCCGTGAGACCTTGTGGTTCGGCTTCCCGCCAACCTGCACGGCAGTGAGTCGGTACGACGTCCCGTACTGACGACCTGCCGTGCAGGTGGGACGGTCGGCGGATCTCCTCCATACACGAGGAATAGGTCTAAACCAATTCCCGGCAGGCACTTGTCACTCGGCCTTTCGCCTGATGAGCTATGCCTCGGGACACAACGGTCACCCTGGGAATGGGAGATGTCGTGAGCAACGAAAGCCTGGCCAACCTGCTGCGGGAAGAGCGCCGGTTCGAGCCGCCGGCCGAGCTGGCCGCGAACGCCAATGTCACGGCGGAGGCGTACGAACAGGCAGCCGCGGACCGGCTGGGCTTCTGGGCCGAGCAGGCCCGCCGCCTCACCTGGGCCACCGAGCCGACCGAGACGCTGGACTGGAGCAACCCGCCGTTCGCGAAGTGGTTCGCGGACGGCAGGCTCAACGTCGCGTACAACTGCGTGGACCGCCATGTGGAGGCGGGCAACGGCGACCGGGTCGCCATCCACTTCGAGGGCGAGCCGGGCGACAGCCGGGCGATCACCTACGCGGAGCTGAAGGACGAGGTCTCCCGGGCGGCCAACGCGCTGACCGAGCTGGGCGTCGGCAAGGGCGACCGGGTCGCCGTCTACCTCCCGATGATCCCCGAGGCCGCGATCACGATGCTGGCCTGCGCCCGCATCGGCGCCGCCCACTCGGTGGTCTTCGGCGGCTTCTCCGCCGACGCCATCGCCGCCCGCATCCAGGACGCCGACGCCAAGGTCGTCGTCACCGCGGACGGCGGATACCGCCGCGGCAAGCCCTCCGCGCTGAAGCCCGCGGTCGACGACGCCGTGTCCCGTATCGAGAGCGTCGAGCACGTCGTGGTCGTGCGCCGCACCGGTCAGGACACCGCGTGGACCGAGGGCCGCGACATCTGGTGGGACGAGATCACCAGCCGGCAGTCCGCCGAGCACACCCCCGAAGCCTTCGAGGCGGAGCAGCCGCTCTTCATCCTGTACACCTCGGGGACGACGGGTAAGCCGAAGGGCATCCTGCACACCTCCGGTGGCTACCTCACCCAGGCGGCCTACACGCACCACGCCGTCTTCGACCTCAAGCCGGAGTCCGACGTCTACTGGTGCACGGCCGACATCGGCTGGGTCACCGGCCACTCGTACATCGTCTACGGGCCGCTGGCGAACGGCGCGACCCAGGTCATGTACGAGGGCACCCCGGACACCCCGCACCAGGGCCGGTTCTGGGAGATCGTGCAGAAGTACGGCGTCTCGATCCTGTACACCGCGCCGACCGCGATCCGGACGTTCATGAAGTGGGGGGACGACATCCCTGCCAAGTTCGACCTGAGCAGCCTGCGCGTCCTCGGCTCGGTCGGCGAGCCGATCAACCCCGAGGCGTGGGTCTGGTACCGCAAGCACATCGGCGCGGACACGTGCCCCGTCGTGGATACCTGGTGGCAGACCGAGACCGGCGCGATGATGATCTCGCCGCTGCCCGGCGTCACCGCGACGAAGCCCGGCTCCGCCCAGCGCGCCCTGCCCGGCATCTCGGCCACCGTCGTCGACGACGAGGCCCGTGAGGTCCCGGACGGCGGGGGCGGCTACCTCGTGCTCACCGAGCCGTGGCCGTCGATGCTCCGCACCATCTGGGGCGACGACCAGCGCTTCATCGACACGTACTGGTCCCGGTTCGAGGGCAAGTACTTCGCGGGCGACGGCGCCAAGAAGGACGAGGACGGCGACATCTGGCTCCTCGGCCGGGTGGACGACGTGATGTTGGTGTCGGGTCACAACATCTCGACCACCGAGGTCGAGTCCGCTCTCGTGTCGCACCCGGCGGTCGCCGAGGCGGCGGTGGTCGGCGCGGCCGACGAGACGACCGGCCAGGCCATCGTCGCGTTCGTCATCCTGCGCGGGACGGCGACCTCCTCCGACGAACTGCTGGCCGAGCTGCGCAACCACGTCGGTACCGTGCTCGGCCCGATCGCCAAGCCGAAGCGCGTCCTGCCGGTGGCTGAGCTGCCGAAGACCCGCTCGGGCAAGATCATGCGCCGCCTGCTGCGCGACAAGGCCGAGAACCGTGAGCTGGGCGACGTCACCACCCTCACCGACCCGTCGGTGATGTCCCTCATCCAGGCCGAGTTCCCCAAGGCGTCCTCCGAGGACTGAGGGCCCGAGACCCGAGGGGCCCGAGAGGCCCGAGGGCAGGAAACCGCTGTACGGCTCCGAGGGGCATCCCGCGACGCGCGGGATGCCCCTCGGCTTTCGGGCGGGGCGGTCTACAGTGGCCGTATCCGCCCAGGAGCGGAGAAGAACTTCATAGGGGTGCCGGGAAGTCTGGTCGGCGAGTGCGTCAGCCATGTCCTCGTCGCCGCCCCGATACCGGAGGTCTCTCCCGTGGCCGAGCCCCGCCGTACCCCGCAGTCTCCGGACTCACCGGCGTCCGAATCTTCGGGACCTGCCCCGGCGTCCCCGTCCGTCGCTGCCCCCGCGGTCGCACGGCCGACCCTGCTGGGCCGCCTGTCGCTGCCCGAGCGGACCTATCTGGCGGACGCGCTGCGCACCGAGACGGTCGGCGGAGTCGTCCTGCTGGTCGCGGCCATCGCGGCACTCGTCTGGGCCAACACCCTCGGCGCGTCCTACACGGCCGTCAGCGACCACCACTTCGGCCCGGCGGCTCTCGGTCTCCACCTCTCGGTGGAGGACTGGGCCGCGGACGGACTGCTCGCCGTCTTCTTCTTCGTCGCGGGCGCGGAACTCAAGCGCGAGCTGGTCGCGGGCGAACTCCGCGATCCCAGGACGGCCGCCCTGCCCGTCGTCGCGGCCCTGTGCGGCATGGCGGTGCCCGCGCTCGTCTATGTCACCACCAACGCCCTCGGCGGGGGCACCTTGGGCGGCTGGGCCGTCCCGACCGCGACCGACATCGCCTTCGCGCTCGCCGTACTGGCCGTCCTCGGCACCTCGCTGCCGGGGGCGCTCCGCGCGTTCCTGCTGACGCTGGCCGTCGTGGACGACCTCTTCGCCATCCTGATCATCGCGGTGTTCTTCACCGAATCGGTCGACTTCCTGGCCCTGGGCGGCGCCGCGCTCGGACTGGTCCTCTTCTGGGCCCTGCTCCGCTTCGAGGTCCGCGGCTGGTGGGTCTACGTACCGCTGGC
Source organism: Streptomyces sp. NPDC060198 (assembly GCF_042728415.1). Taxonomy (NCBI): domain Bacteria; kingdom Bacillati; phylum Actinomycetota; class Actinomycetes; order Kitasatosporales; family Streptomycetaceae; genus Streptomyces; species Streptomyces sp. NPDC060198. The sequence goes on from NZ_JBHWZJ010000045.1 coordinate 16,452, forward strand.
CCTCCTCGTCTGGGGGCTGATGTACAACAGCGGTGTCCACGCCACCATCGCGGGCGTGGCCATGGGGCTGATGCTGCGCTGTACCCGGCGCGAGGGTGAGGAGCGTTCTCCTGGCGAGCACATCGAGCATCTGGTGCGCCCGCTCTCCGCGGGGCTCGCGGTCCCGTTGTTCGCCCTCTTCTCGGCCGGGGTCAGCCTGCGGGGCAACGCGCTCGCCGAGGTCTTCACCCGGCCCGAGACGATCGGTGTGGTCCTCGGTCTGGTCGTCGGCAAGACCGTCGGCATCTACGGCGGCGCCCGCCTCGCCACCCGCTTCACCAGGGCCGAGCTCAACCCGGACCTGGCCTGGGCGGACGTCTTCGCGGTTGCCTCGCTGGCCGGCATCGGTTTCACCGTCTCACTGCTCATCGGCGAACTCGCCTTCGCGGGCGACGAGGAAACGATCAACGAAGTCAAGGCGTCCGTTCTGCTCGCTTCGCTCATCGCCACCGTAGTCTCCGGTGTACTGCTCAAACTCCGGGTACGCGTCCACCGGGCTCTGTACGAGGTGGAGGAGCGGGACGAGGACGCGTCGGGGATCCCCGACGTCTACGAGCAGGACGATCCCGGGTACCACCTGCGGATGGCCGCCCTCCACGAACGGAGGGCGGCCGAGCACCGCCGTCTCGCCGAACGGGCGGGGGCAGCGCGCAACAAGCCGGACAGTCCGGCATGATCTGTCACCGGATGTGTTGAAGAGGAGAGGGAGTCAGGGATGAGCGACCCCGGCAATTTCGTGGGCAGCGCGGACCGCAGTCTGGGACAGCTGGTCGCCTCGGCGACCGCCGAGATGTCCGCACTGGTGCACGACGAAATCGCCCTGGCCAAGGCCGAGGTACGCCAGGACGTCAAGCGCGGCGTCATGGGCAGCGCCGCCGGCATCATCGCGGGGGTCCTGCTCCTGTTCGCGATCCCGACGCTGAGCTTCGCGGCGGCGTACGGCATCCACAACCTGGGACTGGGCCTTGCCTGGTCGTTCCTGATCGTCGGCGGCGCCTTCATCCTGCTGGGCGTACTGCTGGCGCTGTTCGCCGTCGCCAAGTTCAAGAAGGTCAAGCCGCCGGAGAAGTCGATCGCGTCGGCGAAGCAGAGCGCGGCCGTCCTTCAGGGCGTCAAGCCGCACCCCCGCCCGGTCGTGGCGCCCGGCCCGTCCCGTGCCGCGATCGGCGGCTCCTCCCTCGCGGACAAGGCCGTCGAGAAGAGCCTGGTTCAGGACAAGTCGTCCACTGTGGCACGCTCTTCGGCATGACGGTCCCCGAAAGCAGCGCATTCGGCACGACAGGCAACGCGCGTTCGGCGCCGGAGCCGTCCGGGCCCACCCCGGACGGCACCGCCCCCGGCCGCGCGACGGACGCGGCGACGGGCACTGCGGCGGTTCCGGTCGTCTCGGCCGGTGGTGGCCGCCCGTCGACGTCCGGCGGTCCGGTACGGCTGGACGGCCCCTGGACGCACCGTGACGTGGCTGCCAACGGAGCCCGGTTCCACATCGCGGAAATGGGCTCCGGCCCGCTCGTGCTCCTGCTGCACGGTTTCCCGCAGTTCTGGTGGACCTGGCGCCACCAACTGCCCGCGCTCGCCGAGGCGGGCTTCCGCGCCGTCGCGATGGACCTGCGGGGCGTGGGGGGAAGCGACCGCACGCCCAGGGGCTACGACCCGGCCAACCTGGCACTCGACGTCACCGGCGTGATCCGGTCACTCGGTGAGCCCGACGCTGCCCTCGTCGGCCACGACATGGGCGGATACCTCGCGTGGACGGCGGCCGTGATGCGGCCGAAGCTGGTGCGACGCCTCGTGGTGTCCTCGATGCCGCACCCGCGCCGCTGGCGTTCCTCCATGATCTCGGACCCCGCCCAGACCCGTGCGGGGTCGTACGTCTGGGGCTTTCAGCGGCCGTGGCTGCCGGAGCGTCAGCTCGTCGCGGACGAGGCCGCCTTGGTCGGCCGGCTGATCGAGGAGTGGGCGGGCCCGAACGACATCGCGTTCCCGGACGACCCGACGCTGGACGTCTACCGCCGCGCGATGTGCATCCCGTCGACGGCGCACTGTTCGGTGGAGCCGTACCGGTGGATGGTGCGGTCGCTGGCCCGGCCGGACGGCGTGCAGTTCTACCGGCGCATGAAGCGGCCTGTCCGGGTGCCCACTCTGCACCTGCACGGTTCACTCGACCCGGCGATGCGCACCCGGAGTTCGGCGGGGTCCGGCGAGTACGTCGAGGCGCCCTACCGGTGGCGACTTTTCGACGGTCTCGGACACTTCCCGCACGAGGAGGATCCGGCGGCCTTCTCGGCCGAACTCATCAACTGGCTCAAGGATCCCGAGCCCGACCGCTGACCCGATGCGTACAGGTGTGCGTCGAACAGCCACGTGCCGCGCGCATAGGCCAATTGGCTTGCTTCCCCACGATTACCGACCATGGGTCACGGGCAGACGTCGGGGTATGGGCTGGACGCACGACTTCGGTGACGCAGCACGCAACCGCCGCTCGACCGCCACTGCCGCGGTGAGCACTCATGAGGGGGGCGGCCCCACGGGCCAGGTGCATACCGTGCAGGTCATACACGATCCTCGGCTCGGCATTCCCCGCATCCTCCGCCGCCGGGCCCGCTGGGTATCGGCGCGGCTGCGCCATCCCCGCACATAGCCGTCATCCCGCGCACGATCACGGCGCGCACGCCGGCCATCACCCGAACACGACCGCCACCCCGACACGACCGCCACCCGCACGGGAGCACTCGCACCCGCGTCACCTGTGCCGCGCCGGCCGAGGTCCGTCCCTCCCGACGGGTCAGCCTCGGCCGACGCGGGGCGCAACTGGCTTCAGAGGGCGCACCCCTGGGTGTCGACCTGCTGGAAGGCCGTGCGGCCGGCGTCGATGTCCTCGCTGATCTCGTCGGCGGTCAGTACGTAACCGGTGTCGGCGTCGTCGCGGGACTTGGCGAACACCACTCCGTACACCTGACCGTCCGGAGTGAGCAGGGGGCCGCCGGAGTTGCCCTCGCGCACGAGCGCGTAGAGCGAGTACACGTCGCGGCGGACGGTGCCCCGGTGGTAGATGTCGGGGCCGTCCGGTTCGATGCGGTCGCGGACCCGCGCGGAGCGGACGTCGTAACCGCCGTTCTCCGGGAAACCGGCCACGATGGCGCTGTCACCGGTCTTCGCATCGGTCGTGGTGAATTTCAGCGCTGTGGCCCGGAGTTCCGGAACGTCGAGCACGGCGATGTCGCGCTGCCAGTCGTAGACGACGACCTTGGCGTCGTACACCCTTCCCTCGCCGCCGACCTGCACGGTGGGCTCGTCGACACCGCCGACGACATGGGCGTTGGTCATGACGCGCCCGTCCGCGAAGACGAAGCCGGTGCCTTCGAGGACCTTCCCGCAGCTCGGGGCCATGCCGACGACCTTGACGACGGACTTCTTCGCGCGGGCCACCACGGGGCTGCCCGTCAGCGCCGGGTCCGGGGGCTCGACCTCGGTGATCGGTTCGCTGGCGAACGGGCTGAAGACCTGCGGGAAGCCGTTCTGCGAGAGGACGGCCGAGAAGTCGTTGAACCAGGTCGACGTCTGCTCGGGCATCACGCGGGAGACCCCGAGCAGGACGGAGGAGTTGCGGACCTGCTTGCCCAGAGTGGGAAGTGACGTGCCCGCCAGTGCGGAGCCGATCAGCCAGGCGACCAGCAGCATCGCGGCCACGTTGACCAGCGCGCCGCCGGTGGCGTCCACGGCGCGCGCGGGCGACCAGGTGATGTGGCCGCGGAGCTTGTTGCCGAGGTGGGTGGTGCACGCCTGACCGACCGACGCGCACACGATCACGATCACGACCGCCACCACGGCCGCCGTGGAGGAGACCTCGGAGTTGGCCGTGACTCGGTCCCAGAGGACCGGCAACAGGTAGACCGCCGCCAGGCCTCCCCCCAGGAAGCCGATCACGGACAGGATGCCGACGACGAAACCCTGGCGGTAGCCGATGACCGCGAACCACACGGCGCCGACGAGCAGCAGGATGTCCAGCACGTTCACCGTCTATAGCCTCACAGATTCGTCACCTGGCCCGTCGGGTGACGGGGTCCCGGGGGCCCGGAACAGCCCAGCAGGGGAGCCAGCCTGTCATGCGTGCCAGTCGAGCGGCACCTGCCTGGTCCTGTCCCAGGGGCGTTCCCAGCCCGCGAAGTGGAGAATCCGGTCGATCAGTCCTGCGGTGAACCCCCAGACCAGGGCGTCCTCCACCAGGAACGCGGGGCCCATGAAGCCGCTGGGGTGCTTGGTGATCACCCGGTTGGCCGGGTCCGTGAGATCGGCCACGGGGACGGTGAAGACCCGCGCCGTCTCGGCGGCGTCGACCGCGCGGACGGGGCTCGGCGTCCGCCACCAGCCGAGCACCGGGGTCACCACGAAGCTGCTGACCGGAATGTAGAGCCGGGGCAGCACGCTGAAGATCTGGACACCGCGCGGGTCGAGGCCGGTCTCCTCCTCGGCCTCCCGCAGCGCCGCCCTGAGCGGACCGGTGGTCGCTTGGTCGCCGTCCTCGGGGTCCAAGGCGCCTCCGGGGAAGGCCGTCTGCCCCGCGTGCGAGCGCAGGGTTCCGGCGCGCTCCATCAACAGCAACTCCGGTCCGCGTTCGCCCTCGCCGAAGAGGATGAGCACGGCCGACTGGCGCCCGGCACCACTCTCCGGCGGCAGGAAGCGGCTCAGCTGTTGCGGCCGGACATCGCGCGCGGCCTCGGCGACCGGGTCGAGCCAGGACGGCATGCCCTGGGTGGTGACGGCGACCGCCTCGCCGGGGACGAGTCGCCCGCCCGGCCGGTGCGTCGCGCCGTCCGTCTGCGCGGCACTCGTCGGCCGCGTCGTGCTCGGTGTACAGGTCATGGGCACCCCCGGTTTCTCACAACGCCTGTCATCTGCCAATTCGTTCCGGCCTCATCCGTACGGGGGACGAGCGGCACGTTCCGCGACGACGGCCGCCGGACGCGCGGGAGCCGGCGGCCGGTCCGGGACGGCCGGGCGCGCTGGGGCTGACCCGTCGTAAGGCGCGGGCCGGGTTCTCCCTCATTCGGCTCCCGCACCCGGTGCGGTCTTCGCTCCGCGTGCGGCCCGGCCCGCCGCGTCTTCGGCCGCGTCCTCCCGCGCGGACGCCAGGGCGGTTTCCTGCGCCGCCGCCTCCCGCCCGTCCAGGCCCGGCGCGGGTTCGCCCGGATAGTCGGCGGGCGGGCTCAGACGCTGTCCCGGATAGCCGCCCTTCTCGTACTTCAGCAGCTTCCTGGCCCTCGCAGGGTCCGTCTCCCCCTCGCCGTACGAGGGGCAGAGCGGCGCGATCGGACACGCGCCGCACGCGGGCTTGCGGGAATGACAGATCCGGCGGCCGTGGAAGACGACCCGGTGCGAGAGCATCGTCCACTCGCTCTTCGGGAAGATCTCGGCGACCACCGCCTCGACCTTCACCGGGTCTTCCTCGTCGGTCCACTTCCACCGGCGTACCAGTCGGCCGAAGTGGGTGTCGACGGTGATGCCGGGGACCCCGAAAGCGTTGCCGAGGACCACGTTGGCCGTCTTGCGGCCGACGCCGGGCAGGGTCACGAGGTCGTCGAGCCGACCGGGCACCTCGCCGCCGAAGTTGTCCCGGATCGCCGCCGAGAGGCCGAGGAGCGACCTGGTCTTCGCCCGGAAGAACCCGGTCGGCCGGATCAGCTCCTCCATGTCCTCCGGAACGGCGGCCGCCATGTCCTCGGGAGTGGGGTATGCGGCGAAGAGCGCGGGCGTGGTCTGGTTGACCCTCAGGTCGGTGGTCTGCGCGGAGAGCACGGTGGCGACGAGGAGCTCGAAGGGATTGCGGAAGTCCAGTTCCGGATGGGCGTACGGATAGACCTCGGCCAGCTCACGGTTGATCCGCCGGGCGCGACGGACCATCGCCAGATGCGACTCGGGCTTGGCCGGCTTCGGCCGTACCGGCTTCGGGACGGCGGATTTCGGGACGGCGGGCTTCGACGCCGCGGACTTCGACGCCGCGGACTTCGACGCGTCGGGCTTGGAGGAGGCGGGCTTCCGTACGGCGGACTTCGGCGGCCCGGCGGATTTCGGCCCGGCCGGACGTGCCTTCCGCGGCACCCCCGAGCCATGTTCGCCCACAGCTGAATCTCGCTTCTCCGACACCTCGGTGGCCCCCTCGGCCTTCGCTCCCAGCAGCTTTCCGGACACCCGGTCAGCCTATGGCCCGCCCCTCGGATTCGCCCCTGTCAGCGGGTTTCCACCCCCGATCGGCCCCCTGCCGTACGATCCGGGCCGCTCGTGCGTCAAACTGGTTTGTGATTGATCGCACTGTTTTACCGTCCGGCATGATGGGGACCACGGTTCCCTGAACAGGCCGACAAGGAGAGATCTCGTGGACGACGTTCTACGACGCGCCCCGCTTTTCGCGGCGCTCGATGACGAGCAGGCCGCGGAACTCCGCGCCTCGATGAGTGAGGTGACCCTCGCGCGCGGAGACGCGCTTTTCCACGAGGGTGACCCCGGCGACCGCCTGTACGTGGTCACCGACGGCAAGGTGAAGCTCCACCGCACCTCCCCCGACGGGCGCGAGAACATGCTCGCCGTCCTCGGTCCGGGTGAGCTGATCGGCGAGCTGTCGCTGTTCGACCCGGGTCCGCGTACCGCCACCGCCACGGCGCTCACCGAGGTCAAGCTGCTCGGCCTCGGCCACGGCGATCTGCAGCCCTGGCTGAACGCCCGCCCGGAGGTCGCCACCGCGTTGCTGCGCGCCGTCGCCCGCCGCCTGCGCAAGACCAACGACCAGATGTCCGACCTGGTCTTCTCCGACGTGCCGGGCCGTGTCGCCCGTGCCCTCCTGGATCTTTCGCGCCGCTTCGGCGTCCAGTCCGAGGAAGGCATCCACGTCGTCCACGACCTCACCCAGGAGGAGCTGGCCCAGCTGGTAGGCGCCTCCCGCGAGACGGTCAACAAGGCGCTCGCGGACTTCGCGGGCCGCGGCTGGCTCCGCCTGGAGGCCCGCGCCGTGATCCTGCTCGACGTCGAGCGTCTGGCGAAGCGCTCGCGCTGACCCTGCGGACTGCCCCGGCGGCTCCCGGAGCCGTCCCGTGCACGGGCGGTGACCCGCCCGCACCGGTGCTGAAGCCGCGCGAAGAGGCCCTGCCGTCCTTGGCAGGGCCTCTCGGCCGTTCCCGGGCATGGTCCAGGCCCCTCCTGGGCACGTGTGGGCGCGGACGGCCCGGCGCGGACCTGCCCCGGCCGGCACGGCTCAGATCAGCCCGTGCTCACCCAGGTACTCCAGCTGTGCCCGTACGGACAGCTCGGCCGCAGGCCACAAGGACCGGTCCACGTCCGCGTAGACCCGGGCCACCACCTCGGACGGCGTGAGCAGCCCCGACTCCACGGCCGTCTCCACCTGGGCCAGCCGGTGGGCGCGGTGCGCGAGGTAGAACTCCACCGCCCCCTGGGCGTCCTCCAGCACCGGACCGTGGCCCGGCAGGACCGTGTGGACCCCGTCGTCCGTGGTCAGCGAGCGCAGCCGCCGCAGGGTGTCGAGGTAGTCGCCGAGCCGTCCGTCCGGATGCGCGACGACGGTCGTGCCCCGGCCGAGGATGGTGTCGCCGGTCAGCACCGCGCCGTCCGCGGGCAGGTGGAACGAGAGCGAGTCGGCGGTGTGTCCGGGCGTGGGGACGACCCGGAGTTCGATTCCCCCGGTGGTGACGACGTCCCCGGCCGCCAGTCCTTCGTCGCCGAGCCGCAACGCGGGGTCGAGCGCGCGTACTTTCGTGCGCGTCAGTGCGGCGAAGCGGGCCGCGCCTTCGGCGTGGTCCGGGTGGCCGTGCGTGAGCAGGGTGAGCGCGATGCGTCGGCCGGCCCGGGCGGCGGTGTCGATCACGGCGCGCAGGTGGGTGTCGTCCAGCGGTCCCGGGTCCACGACGACCGCGAGGTCCGAGTCCGGCTCGGCCAGGATCCAGGTGTTGGTTCCGTCCAGGGTCATGGCGGAGGCGTTGGGGGCCAGGACGTTGACCGCGCGGGCAGTGGCGGGGCCGGAGACGACCTGGCCGCGGGGCTGTCCGGGCAGAAGCGCGGCGTCGCTCATGCCGTACCTCCGGCTCGGGGTTCCGCGGGCGGGACGGGAGTGGTGAATTCGTCGTGTCCCGGCCAGATCAGCACCAGCTTGTCGTCCTCCAGCCGTGCTCGCGCGAGCACGGGGGCGAGGTCCTGGGTCGCCGCCGCCTTCAGTGCTTCTCCTGCCGTCCCGTACGGCAGGAGCGAACGCAGGGTGGTCACGGTGGGCGGCATCATCTGCAGCTCGCCCCTCGCGTGGCCCGTGGTGGCGTCGGCGGGGGTGATCCACACCGACCGGTCGGCCTCGGTCGAGACGTTCCGGGTGAGCTGGCCCGCCGGGAGCACCGCGACGAAGAACCAGGTGTCGTAGCGCCGGGTCTCGAACTCGGGGGTGATCCACCGGGCCCAGGCACCCAGCAGGTCGGAGCGCAGGACGAGCCGTCGCCGCTCCAGGAACCCGGCGAAGGAGACGTCCCGGGCGACGAGCGCTGCGCGGTCCGCCTCCCAGTCCGCGCCCGTGGTATCGCCGACGACGGTGTCGGGGGTGGGGCCCGCGAGCAGGACGCCGGCCTCCTCGAAGGTCTCCCGAACCGCCGCGCACACGATCGCCTGGGCCTCCGCCGCGCTCGGGACGCCGAGTCGTGCGGCCCAGCTCTCCAGGGACGGTCCGGCCCAGCCGACCACGTGGTCGTCGTCGCGCGGGTCCACCCCGCCGCCCGGATAGGCGTACGCGCCTCCGGCGAAGGCCATGGTGGTACGGCGTCGCAGCATGTGGACGGACGGCCCTGCGGCTCCCGCTCCGGTGCCGGCTGCCGCGGAATCCCGCAGCAGCATCACGGTGGCGGCGCGCCGGGGAACCACGGCCGTCAGCTCGCCCGCGGCGAGGGCTCTGATCCGGTCGGGCCATTCCGGTGGGTACCACTGACCTTGGGACATGGCCGGAGGCTATCCGGATCGATCGATTTGTTCGAGAGGGGAATGCGTGTTCCCCTCTCGAATCCCGGAGCGGATACGAAAAGATCCCGCCCGGCCCCGAAGGACCGGGCGGGACGGATAAGCAGGGGACCTACGGTCAGGCGGAGACCAGCTCGACCTGGATCTCGACCTCGACCGGAGCGTCGAGCGGCAGTACCGCGACACCGACGGCGCTGCGGGCGTGCACGCCCTTGTCGCCGAGCGCCTCGCCCAGCAGCTCGCTGGCGCCGTTGATCACGCCGGGCTGTCCGGTGAAGTCGGGGGCGGAGGCGACGAACCCGACGACCTTGACGACCCGGGCGATCCGGTCCAGGTCGCCGACGACCGACTTCACGGCCGCGAGGGCGTTGAGCGCGCAGACCCGGGCGAGGTCCTTGGCCTCTTCGGCCGTCACCTCGCCGCCGACCTTGCCGGTCACACCGAGTCGGCCCTCGACCATCGGCAGCTGGCCGGACGTGTAGACGTACGCTCCGGACTGCACGGCCGGCTGGTAGGCGGCCAGCGGCGGAACGACGTCCGGCAGGTCGAGCCCGAGCTCGGCGAGCCTCGCCTCGACGGCGCCCGCCACTACGACCTCTCCCGCTTCAGGTAGGCCACGAGCTGCTCGGGGTTGTTCGGCCCGGGCACGACCTGGACCAGCTCCCAGCCGTCCTCGCCCCAGGTGTCCAGAATCTGCTTGGTCGCGTGCACGAGGAGCGGCACGGTCGCGTATTCCCACTTGGTCATGGCCCGACTGTAATGCCTGGCACGGGCGCTCCCGTGCGTAGGCCGGCGACCTACTGGTTAGGCTCGAAGCGTGAGCAGGTTCCAGGTCGTCAGCGGCAAGGGCGGCACCGGTAAGACGACGGTGGCCGCTGCCCTCGCGCTCGCCCTCGCGGCCGAGGGGCGGCGCACCCTCCTCGTTGAGGTGGAGGGACGCGGCGGCATCGCCGAACTCTTCGGCGCGAGCGCCAACCCCTACGAGGAACGCAGGATCGCCGACGTGCCGGGCGGTGGCGAGGTGTTCGCGCTGGCCATCGACGCCGAGCAGGCGCTCCTCGACTACCTCCAGATGTTCTACAAGCTCGGCAGCGCGGGCCGGGCGCTCAAGAAACTCGGTGCGATCGACTTCGCCACCACCATCGCGCCCGGGGTCCGGGACGTCCTGCTGACCGGCAAGGCGTGCGAAGCCGTGCGCCGGAAGGACAAGCAGGGTCGTTTCGTCTACGACCACGTGATCATGGACGCGCCGCCCACCGGACGGATCACCCGTTTCCTCAACGTCAACGACGAGGTGGCCGGGCTGGCCCGGATCGGCCCGATACACCACCAGGCACAGTCCGTGATGCGGGTCCTCAAGTCCCCCGACACCGCGGTCCATCTGGTGACCCTGCTGGAGGAGATGCCGGTGCAGGAGACCGCGGACGGCATCGAGGAACTGCGCCGCGCCCAGCTCCCGGTGGGCCGGGTGATCGTCAACATGGTCCGCCCCCACCTGCTCGACGAGGAGGCGCTGAGCACGGCGTCGGGCGCGCGCCGCAAGGAGATCGCGAAGACGCTGACCAGGGCCGGTGTCACCGGGTCGGCGGCCCTGGTCCGCCCGCTGATCGCGCAGGCGGCCGAGCACGCGCAGCGGGTCGGCCTGGAACGCGAGCAGCGGGCCGTACTGGCCGGGATCGGGCTGCCCACGGACGAGCTGCCGCTGTTGGGCGAGGGCATCGACCTCGCCGCGCTGCACGTCCTGGCCGGGGAGCTCCGCAAACAGGGCGCAGGGGAAGAGGAGGCGTCATGACGCGGGCGTCCGGCGCCGCAACCGGCCCGATGGGCGGGAACGGCTCGCAAGAGGTGGACGGTACGGAAGGGGTGGATGGTACGGAAGGGGTGGACGGTACGGAAGCGGCGAGCGGCCCGGCGCGCGCGCCGGGCCTCGACACCGACGCGCTGCTCGACGACCCCGGCATCCGGATCGTGGTGTGCTGCGGCTCCGGCGGTGTCGGCAAGACGACCACGGCAGCGGCACTGGGCGTACGGGCGGCGGAGCGCGGGCGCAAGGTGGTCGTCCTCACCATCGACCCGGCGCGACGGCTCGCCCAGTCGATGGGCATCGACCGGCTCGACAACGTCCCGCGCCGGGTCGAGGACATCGCGGGCACGGGCGAACTGCACGCCATGATGCTCGACATGAAGCGGACCTTCGACGAGACGGTCGAGGCGCACGCGGACGCGGAGCGGGCCCGCGCCATCCTGGAGAACCCCTTCTACCAGTCCCTGTCGGCCGGTTTCGCGGGCACGCAGGAGTACATGGCCATGGAGAAGCTCGGCCAGCTGAGGGCGCGCGACGAGTGGGACCTGATCATCGTCGACACCCCGCCCTCGCGCTCCGCGCTGGACTTCCTGGACGCGCCGAAGCGCCTCGGATCGTTCCTGGACGGCACGTTCATCCGACTGCTGATGGCGCCGGCGAAGATGGGCGGCCGGGCCGGGATGAAGTTCCTCAACGTGGGCATGTCGATGATGACGGGCACCCTCGGGAAGCTGTTGGGCGGCCAGTTCCTCCGGGACGTACAGACGTTCGTAGCCGCGATGGACTCGATGTTCGGCGGGTTCCGTACGCGGGCGGACGCCACCTACCAACTGCTCCAGGCTCCGGGGACCGCGTTCCTGGTGGTCGCGACTCCGGAGCGGGACGCGCTGCGCGAGGCGGCGTACTTCGTGGAGCGGCTCGCCGCCGAACGCATGCCGCTGGCAGGGCTGGTACTCAACCGGGCGCACGACAGCGAGGCCTCGCGCCTGACCGCCGAGCAGGCGCTCGCCGCCGCCGAAAATCTTGAGGCGGCGGGCATGGTGGATCAGGCCGCCGGGAAGACTGGTCTTCGTGACCCGGCGGTAGCCCCTTCTCCCGAGGCATCCCCCGAAACCGCTGAGTCCTCCCCCCTTACCGGCAAGGACGGCGCACCGGCGGTCCCCGTCGTCGCGATCGAGGAGCTCACCGAAGGGCTGCTGCGCCTGCACGCCGAACGCATGCAGGTCGTGGCCCGCGAACGGCTCACCCGCGAGCGCTTCACCGCCGCCCACCCGGAGGTCCTGGTGACCGAGGTGGCCGCGCTGCCGGGCGACGTGCACGATCTTGCGGGCCTGCGGACCGTGGGCGACCGCCTCGCGACCGGCGCCGCCGGCTGCGATCCCGCCGGGCCGGTCTGAGGGCCCGAGCCCGCCGCCCGACCGCGCTGAGCGCGCACCCGTGATCAGGCGCGCACGGCCACGTGAGCCTGCGGAAACACGGGCGGGCAGGTACGCGCACGCGCGGAGGCATGCGCATCACCGGTACCGGCCGACCGTGGCACGGGAGCGGAAAGCGGGCACGCCCGACCGTGGCAGGGCCCCGGTTCGCCCGGAGCATCCCCCGTACGGCGCGTTCGCGCGACTCCGTACGGGGACATCGACAGCTTTATCCCCCTGTCGACCCATCAGCCCAACCGGGCTGCGGATCTTGAGCGTTACCCCACTGCGGCGTACGTCTCCTGGAAGTCGTCGTCGTCCATCTCGATGACTCCGGGCAGCATGCCGGTCGAGCGCTCGTACTCACTGCGCGCGGTCTCCAGCAGACGCCGCCAGGACGTGACGGTGGGGCGGCGGCGCAACAGTGCGCGGCGCTCCCGCTCCGTCATTCCGCCCCACACGCCGAACTCGACGTGATTGTCGAGCGCGTCGGCCAGGCACTCCGTCCGCACCGGGCATCCGGTGCACACCGCCTTGGCCCTGTTCTGCGCTGCCCCTTGTACGAACAGCTCGTCCGGATCGGTAGTGCGGCAGGCTGCCTGCGCACTCCAGTCGGTTACCCAGCCCATGCCGGCGCCGTCCTCTCCCGAATTGAGGCTCCCCCACGGCGGCAGCGGCATATTCACCGCTGCCAGTTGAGGACGTTACGGAAGCGGCCACGAGCACAACACCCCCTTCGGGCCCAATCTTGAATGGCCCGAACGGACTATGCGTACGCGGCAGATCACCCAGGGGAGTGATGCGAGGACATGCGAGGCCAACTGTGCAAAATCGGGACAGTACACCCGAGTTGCAAAGGACTCTTCATGACACACCAGGCGTTTTCGGGGACGCCTTGCGCGTGGTCCTCATACACGGGCACCGAGCGGGGGGACGCATGCAGCGCGTGCGTGGGGGTTGATACGGGGCCGGACTGCTGTGACAGTTGAGTGCAGCTTAGGCCAAGGGATGCGCGCGTGTCCGGCGAATGACAACGTAGCCACTGCACCGTGCCGTCACGCCGGCGCACGCCTGCGTCTCAGGTCTGCGCCGCCGCGCGCCCGCAGACCCCCGCCGCCCCGCCCGCACACCCTGTGACGTGCGGAATCGGACTCCCAAACCCGCTTCTCGTAACGGGTTGGTACCTGAACATCCCGAGCGGAGCCTGCTCCATCGGAACGTACAGGGATACGGATTAGGCTGCCCCCATGCCAAAAAAGCGCTCGGGCGGGGGTCTCACCACGACCCAGCAGGCCGCCAAGTTCCTCGGTGTCGCCGCGCTCTCCGGAGCTGTGCTGGCAGGCATCGCACTGCCGGCCGCGGGCGCACTGGGTCTCGCCGCCAAGGGGACGGTCGAGGGATTCGACGAGATCCCCGCCAACCTCAAGACACCACCGCTCAGCCAGCGCACCACGATCCTGGACGCCGACGGGGGTGCCATCGCGACGGTGTACTCCCGCGACCGCACCGTCGTGCCGCTCAAGGACATCTCCCCTTACATGCAGAACGCGATCGTTGCGATCGAGGACTCCCGCTTCTACGAGCACGGGGCGGTCGACCTCAAGGGCATCCTGCGTGCGATGAACCGCAACGTGCAGTCGGGCGGGACGGCGGAAGGCGCGTCGACCCTCACCCAGCAGTACGTGAAGAACGTCTTCGTCGAGGAGGCGGGCGACGACCCGGAGAAGGTCGCCGAGGCCACCCAGCAGACCCTGGGCCGCAAGGTCCGTGAGCTGAAGTACGCGATCCAGGTCGAAGAGGAGCTCGGCAAGAAGAAGATCCTCGAGAACTACCTCAACATCACGTTCTTCGGGCAGCAGGCCTACGGCGTGGAGGCCGCCTCCCAGCGGTACTTCTCCAAGCACGCCAAGGACCTGAAGCTGGAGGAAGCCGCGCTGCTCGCCGGCATCGTCCAGTCGCCCAGCCGGTACGACCCCGTCAACGACGAGGAAGAGGCGACCAAGCGCCGCAACACGGTGCTCGCGCGCATGGCCGCGACCGGCAGCGTCTCGCAGGCCGAGGCCGACAAGGCCATGGCGGCGCCGATCAAGCTGAAGGTCAAGACCCCGCAGAACGGCTGCATCACCGCCGTCAGCGGCGCGGGCTTCTTCTGCGACTACGTACGCAAGGTCATCCTCTCCGACCCCACCTTCGGCAAGACGAGCGAGGAGCGCTCGAAGCTCTGGAACCTCGGCGGTCTGACGATAAAGACCACGCTCTCCCCGCGCGCCCAGGAGGCCGCCGACGAGGCCGCCACCGCGAAGGTCAACAAGAACGACAAGGTCGCCGCCTCGGTGGTGCAGGTCGAACCCGGCACCGGCAAGATCCTCTCGATGGGCCAGTCCCGCCCCTACGGCCTGGACCAGAAGAAGCACGAGACGGTCCTCAACCTCGCCGTCGGCTCCGCGATGGGCGGCTCCACCTACGGCTTCCAGGTCGGCTCCACCTTCAAGCCGATCACCGCGGCCGCAGCGCTGGAGAAGGGCATCAGCCCGGCCCAGTCGTTCAGCACGGATCACGAGATCACGCTGCCGAGGCCGTCCTTCACCACCTGTTCGGGCGCCATCGCGATGGACAAGGACTGGCTCGTGGGGAACGAGACGGAAGAGGAGAAGGGCACCTGGGACATGACCAGCGCCCTCGGCAAGTCCATCAACACCTACTTCGCGAAGCTGGAGCAGAAGGCCGGACTCTGCGACACGGTCCAGATGGCGAAGAAGGTCGGCTACGCCCGCGGTGACGGCACGGCCGTCCCGGAGGCTCCCGCCATCACGCTCGGCGGTGTCGAGAGCACCCCGCTCGGCATGGCAGCCTCCTACGCGACGTTCGCCAACCGCGGCACGTACTGCACCCCGATCGCCATCCAGTCGATCACCGACGCCAACGGCAAGAAGCTCGCCGTGCCGAAGTCGGAGTGCTCGCAGGCGATGAGCGAGAAGACCGCAGACACGATCAACCAGATGCTGAAGGGTGTCGTCGAGGACGGCACCGGTACGGCGGCCGGACTGAGCGACCGCGACAACGCGGGCAAGACCGGTACGACCAACGACCGCAAGGACGCCTGGTTCGTCGGCTACACCCCGAACCTGTCCACAGCAGTCTGGGTCGGTGCCGACATCGGCAAGAAGATCCCGATGTACGACATCAACATCGGCGGACAGTACTACGACAAGGTCTGTGGTGGCTGTCTGCCCGGTCCCATCTGGAAGATCGCGATGACCGGCGCGCTCGATGCCAGCGAGACCCCGTCCTTCAACACCGTCGCGGTCCCGCGCGGTGAGGAGAAGGGCGACAAAGACAAGAACAAGGGCCAGGACGGCGACGACACCGGCGACGACACCGACCCGACGCCCGGCATCACCGTGCTGCCGGACTTCCTCGGCGGCAACCAGGGCAACCAGGGCGGCCGGCACGGCGGTCAGGACGCCGGCGGGAACGGGCCGTGACGGAAGGGCCGCCGGCCGCCCCGCCCGTCACGCGGCTTTGACGGGCGGGGCGGGAGCAGCTGGATCTGCTTTTCCTACGTGAACGTACGAAGTGGGGCGCCCCCGGTCACCGGG